>NZ_JAMXXL010000004.1:0-153122 GCF_024129685.1 Acinetobacter lwoffii
AACTCATTGAGATGTGTCATAGTATTCGTCGTTAGAAAACAATTATTGTGACATTATTTCAATGAGTTATCTATTTTTGTCGTGTACAGAGTGAATGTAATTAAATGCGTGATCCAAAACTTTAATTCAATTGATCTTGAATGAATTTCAAAGCTCACTTCGGTGAGCTTTTTTATTGGTCGATATCAACTGCAGACCGCCTGTTATCGCCGCGCCAATCGTAGCAAGCAAGATGTCTTTGTGTGCATCCCACATATCACCTTGTTGTCCATTATAGTTTTCCGCTTCCTCAGGAGATAAACCAATGGCAATCAGCCATTCCAGCCATTCATAGAGCATGCTGCTGGCCACCACAAACTGAATCACCAGTAGGAAAATGACCACGGGTTTTTGCTGCGGCAACCAGACCTGAAACAGGCGATGGAAAACTGGATAAAGTAATAATCCATAGGTCAGATGGACAAATCGGTCGAACATATTGCGTGACCAGTGCATGGCTTCATTCAGATTAAAGCCAAAAATCTGTTCGATCCACTGGTTATAGGGCACATAAGTATACAGATAGTGCGCAGCAATCACATGAACAATCAGAAAAAGAATATATAAATTAAAACTTAAAAAATTCAGCCCGATTTTATACAGGCAGATGAGCAGCATGATGATCATGAAAACTGTGCCTGCTTGATGCAAGAGATAAGCTTCCAGTTCTAAAGGACGAATACTGGCAAGCAAACTCGCCAGAATTAAAATGCTCAGGCTTGTGTAATGTTTGGCGGAAAGTCGATGATCAATCATGTCGTTATTATAAAATATCTTTTTTAGAATAAAACACATTATAAATAAAAAGGCGAAGCCTGAGCTTCGCCTTTTCGTCTTATTGCAAATTAGATTTTAGCAATCAGCTCAGCTACTTGTTTGGCTTGGTCAGCAGCATTACCTGTGTAAGTGGCAGGAGTCATTTCTGCTAAACGCGCACGATCAGCAGCAGGAACAGCTTCCAACTCGTTACCATTTACGAAATCAACCATCATGTCGCGAGTCATGGCTTGACCACGAGTCAGCGCTTTCAATTTTTCGTATGGTTTTTCAACGTTGTAACGACGCATTACAGTTTGAATAGGCTCAGCCAATACTTCTTGCGCATTATCTAGGTCTTCATTGATACGCGCAGCGTTCAACTCAAGTTTGCCAATACCTTTAGAGCAAGCTTCAAAAGCAATTAAGCTTTGCGCAAAACCAACACCCATGTTACGAAGCACAGTCGAGTCAGTCAGGTCACGCTGCCAACGAGAAATTGGCAGTTTTTCGCCTAAGTGGGCAAGTACCGCGTTTGCAATACCCAAGTTACCTTCAGAGTTTTCGAAGTCAATCGGGTTAACTTTGTGCGGCATGGTTGAAGAACCCACTTCACCTTCTTTCAGTTTTTGCTTGAAAAAACCAAGAGAGATATAGCCCCAAATGTCACGGTTAAAATCGATCAGAATAGTGTTGAAACGACGTAGCGCATCAAACAGTTCAGCCATATAGTCATGTGGCTCGATTTGAGTGGTGTACGGGTTGAAGTCTAGACCCAAAGACTCTACAAATGCTTGTGAATGCGCAGGCCAGTTGATGTCTGGGTAAGCAGAGTAGTGCGCATTGTAGTTACCGACTGCACCATTGATTTTGCCCAGTAGCTCAACATTTTTGAACTGTTTGATTTGACGTGCAAGACGGTAAGCCACGTTCGCCATTTCTTTACCCAAAGTCGTCGGGCTTGCAGTTTGACCATGTGTACGAGACAACATTGGCTGGTTCGCATGCTTTTCAGAAAGTGCAACGATTGAATCAATGATTTGCTGCATAGATGCGACCAGTACATCACGACCACTCTTCAACATGAGGGCATGTGACAGGTTGTTAATATCTTCAGACGTACATGCAAAGTGAATGAATTCACCGGCATTTTTAAGTTCTTCAATACCAGCGATTTTTTCTTTCAGGAAATACTCAACCGCTTTAACATCGTGGTTAGTGGTGCGTTCGATCTCTTTGATGCGATTAGCATCATCTTCAGAAAAATCGCTCACAATCGCATCAAGCGCTGCATTAGTTTCGCCTGAAAACGCCGGTACTTCAGTAATTTCCGGGTGGTTTGCAAGCGCTTGTAACCAACGCACTTCAACAGTCACACGAGCATGGATTAAACCAAACTCAGAAAGAAAAGGACGTAGAGCATCACATTTGCTCGCGTAACGTCCATCTAATGGAGAAAGTGCAGTTAAAGCGTTCATATCGATTCCTTAGATTTTGGAATTAAACGTAAAACGAAACACGTGCAGCATCAGTCAAACCACCTGAAACTGTAAACGCGCCAGATTCTGAATATCTTGTAGTAACTTGCGTTTGCCAAATACCATGCCCCAAGAGCTGCCACCGAGCTGGCGCCACAGATGCGCCATTTGCAAACCGGTAAATAAGGACGCACGAATACGGTTGGTGTGTCCGGCATCTTTAAAGGCTTCGGCATTGCCACGTACCATAATGCGCGGATTAATCTGTCCGGCCGTATCGACATAGGTTTGAGCGAGATTGGCAATGATGCTGGGGTGCAGGTAATTATTATCAAAGAAAGAAAGCTGTCTGAGAATTTTCTGTTGGGACTGTTCAATAATTTCAACAAATTTGGGGTTGCTATAGACCTTCTTTTCTAATTGAAGAAGTGCCATTGCATAGCTCATGGGAAGTTTGGTGCTGGAAAGTTTTGGAATTCTGGATTTTGGAGAAGTATTGAAGGGTTGAATAATGCTGCTTTCTAATGTTTTTAAACCTAAGGAAATATCGGCCAGTTGATTAAAAAAGTCTAGGGTCTGGGCATTTTGATTACTGCCGGGACGGATATTAAGACTGGCTCTAATCAACTGTTCAAAATAAAAGTTACCACTTTCACCAATGCTTTGCTGACCCGTCAATGCTGTCATATGGGTTAGCTGGGTGGCCTGAAACACACCCGCTAATGCCAAAGCACGATTTTGACGAGTATTCAACGTTGTGGCTGGTTGAAATGGTAACTCCGTCATGCCGAATTCATCCTTTTATAAAATCAGGTTTAGGCGCATTGGTATGATGAATCACACCACCTCCTAAACAAACTTCACCTGAATAGAACACCACGCTTTGACCTGGGGTCACTGCACGTTGAGGTTCATCAAACTCAACACAAACACCATTCGGTGATTCTGAATCTTGATACACAGTACATGCTTGATCAGTCTGACGGTAACGGGTTTTGGCTGTGCAACGGAAACCTGTTTCAGGAATATCCTGCTCACCTGCGACCCAGTCAATCGCTTCAGACCAGAGCATAGTGCTTTGCATGAGAGGATGTTCATGGCCTTGACCGACCACCAGACGATTGCCTTCGATATCTTTATGCAATACGAACCAGGCACCTTCAGCAACGCCTTTCATACCGCCAATACCAATACCACCGCGTTGACCGAGCGTATAGTACATTAAGCCGTGATGATCACCAACCTCTTTACCATCTTCCAGCACGATTTTTCCGGGTTGAGCAGGTAAATATTGCTTTAAAAAGTCATTAAAACGACGTTCACCAATAAAACAGATCCCAGTCGAGTCTTTTTTCTTGGCCGTAACCAGATCTAATTCTTCTGCAATTTTACGGACTTGTGGCTTTTCAATTTCACCAACAGGGAACAGGGTCTTATTAATTTCACGACCATGAACCGCATGCAGGAAATAAGTCTGGTCTTTGTTATTGTCCACACCACGCAATAAAGGTGCATATTCTTCACCACGTGAGTTGGTCATGGTTTCACCACGACGGCAATAATGACCCGTCGCAATAAAATCTGCACCCAGATTTACTGCGTGATCGAGAAAGGCACGAAATTTAATTTCTTTATTACATAAAATGTCTGGGTTTGGCGTACGGCCAGCTGCATATTCCGCCAGGAAATGTTCGAATACGCGATCCCAATATTCCATGGCAAAGTTTGCGGTATGCAGTTTAATGCCGATTTTGTCGCAAACGGCTTGTGCATCGGCAAGATCCTCCATCGCCGTGCAATATTCTGTGCCGTCATCTTCTTCCCAGTTTTTCATGAAAAGACCTTCAACCTGATAACCTTGTTGAAGTAAAAGGGCAGCAGAAACAGATGAATCTACACCACCTGACATACCGACGATGACACGTTGTTGCATAGGATTAGGCATCCAAATTTGAAATTAAGGGAGAATTTTGGTGCTCGTAAATGAGCGATAAAGGATATTTTTGACCTGAAAGCGCATCTTGCACGGCTTTAATCACCAATGGACTACGCGCGCGAGCAGATCCAATCAGTTCATCGAGCGTCATCCAGACTGCGCCGACAATATCTGTATCTAAAGTGGCATTTGGGTCATAGTCAATGGATTTGGCTAAAAAGCAGAAACGAAAATATGTACGATCCGGGAACATCGGTGGGGTATAAGTATATATCCCTAAAAGATGAGTTACTTCAACCGTATGTCCGGTCTCTTCCATGGTTTCACGAATTGCGGCTTCGATAATGGTTTCACCGCATTCCACATGACCTGCTGGCTGATTAAATACCGTGTGTGTCACACCTTCTGTATGTTCTTCTACAAACAAGAATTTTCCGTCTTTTTCAACGATAGTTGCGACAGTGACATGAGCAGTCCAAGCGGTCATAAAGCAGCACCATGGAAAAGGATGCACTATTGTATAAAATTTTAGGGTGTGTGGCTATGTTGAATGGGGAATTCTTTAAAGGAGTTCTTTTAAAGATTAACGGCTTTGTTGCACAAACCTATCTGTAAAGGCTTTTTCAGCGATATAATTTTCAAATGAAGAAGCCTACACACAAAATCTACCGCACAACCAATTGGCCCGCATATAACCGAGCACTCATGAGTCGCGGAAATATTGCCATTTGGTTTGATCCTGCTACGCAATGGTATGCGCCATCAAAAGGCAAACAAGGGCGAAATCAAACCTACTCCGACGCAGCCATCCAATGCTGCTTAATGATTAAATCCTTATTCCGTCTATCTTTACGTATGGTTACTGGCTTTGTGCAAAGTCTGATTAAACTTTGCGGATTAAATTGGATAGCTCCAGATTACACCACGCTTTGTAGAAGACAAAAGCATATTGATATTGCAATCAGCTACCAAAAAAGTAGCGATGGGCTGCATCTACTCATGGACTCTTCAGGCATGAAGTTTCTAGGTGAGGGCGAATGGAAGCGCAAGAAACATGGACCTGAATATCGTCGCCAATGGCGTAAACTTCATATTGGTATAGATGCTAAAACCCTACAAATACGAGCAGTTCAGCTTACAACCAATAATGTCAGTGATTCACAGGTGCTTGGTGATTTACTTAATCAGATTCCACAAGATGAGCAGATTGACTCTGTTTATACCGATGGAGCTTATGACACCAAGCAATGCCGTCAGGTCATTGCAGATCGGCAAGGGGATGCGGTGATTCCACCTAGAAAAATGCGAAACCATGGAAAGATACAAAGAGTAGCTCGCTAGAACGAAATGAATTACTTCGAACAGTTAAACGTTTAGGCAGGACACTATGGAAAAAATGGTCAGGCTATCATCGGCGAAGTTTGGTAGAAACCAAGATGCATTGCATTAAATTATTGGGCGATAAACTGAGTGCAAGGAGCTTTCAAAGCCAAGTGAATGAGATCCATGCACGTGTAGCAGTCCTTAACAGATTTACGGAATTAGGTCGACCACTTACCCAAGTTACGCCTTAAATTTGGCTCAATTAGGGGCGCTTTGCATTTCAAATCTTTGTGCAACAAAGCCGACTGAGATTATGATTCACGCACCGCATCGACACGTTCTGAAATTCATTTAACATGAAATCTCTTATGCGAAACTGAGCATTATTTATAGTTATTTGAAACTTTCACATAATTTTGTGCAGAATATGGCAAGAATGCCATTTCTTTTTCAGTGAGCGGACGCGCTTTTTTGGCAGGGCTGCCCACATAGAGCCAACCACTTTCCAAAACTTTGCCCGGTGGAACTAGTGTACCTGCACCAATCATCACATCATCCGGAATGATGACATCATCCAGAATAATGCTGTTAATCCCGATTAATACGCGATTACCAATCGTACAACCATGCAATGTCACATGATGGCCAATCGTGACATCTTCACCAATGATCAAAGGCGAACCATTCGGTTTATCGGCTTTTTTATGACTGACATGCAACATGGCATGATCCTGAACATTCGAGTTTTTACCAATCCGGATCGAATTAACATCACCACGAATCACGGCAAAAGGCCAGACAGAGACATTTTCAGCCAAGACCACATCGCCGACCACGATTCCCATCGGATCGATATAACACGATTCATCAATTTGTGGAGTTGTGTCTAAATAAGAACGAATGTTTTGGCTCATGGTGATCTGCTCATTAAAAGTTTAAGGATCATGTGCATAGTATAAAATAAAAAGCACCCATCTGAATGAGTGCTTTGGTCTTAGTGCTAGACTAAAACAGTCTATTTAAACTTAGAACAAGTTTGAGAAGAATTGTTTAATGTGGTCGAGCATACGTGCGAAGAAACCAGCTTCTTCAACCGCGTTTAAAGCCACCAACGGTTTTTCTGAAATTACTTTACCATCCAGAGTCGCTACGTATTTACCTACGACCTGACCAGGCTGTAAAGGTGCAGTCAGTTTAGGCTGAACCACCAGCTGGGTTTTAATCGCGTTGGCCTGACCTTTCGGCATAGTCACATTAAAGTTTTCAGCAAGACCGATCTGAACTTCATCTTCCTTACCAAACCAGACTTTGGCTTTAGCAAGTACCTGTTTAGCCGGTTGAACATTTTTGGTTTCGAAGTTTGCATAACCCCAAGCCAACAATTCACGTGTTTGTGTCGCACGTTCCTGCATGGTTGGTGCACCAAAAATCACTGAAATCAAACGCGTAGGACCGCGTTTTGATGAGGTAGTCAAACAATAACCAGCTTCATCAGTGTGGCCAGTTTTTAAACCATCTACACTCGGATCAGTATATAGCAGGGCATTACGGTTACCTTGCTTGATGCCATTAAAGGTAAATTCTTTTTCCGCATAAATCGGATAATACTTAGAACTGTCTTTAATGATGTGTTGTGCCAGCGTTGCCATATCTTTGGCAGTTGAATAATGACCTTCAGCCGGCATACCGGTTGAATTGATAAAGCTGGTATTGGTCATGCCAATACGTTTAGCTTCCTGGTTCATCATATGTGCAAAGGTACCCTCGTTCCCTGCAATATGTTCAGCCATGGCTTTCGATGCATCATTCCCTGATTGAATAATAATCCCGCGAAGCATTTCAAGTGCAGTTGCCGTACCATTTAAAGGTACATACATACATGATTCCGCGCTACTGCCGCGACACCATGCTGACTCGTTCATGCGCACTTGTTCATCTTCAGTGAGTTCACCGCTCAATAGTTTTTGTTCGATGATGTAACTGGTCATCATCTTGGTCATTGAAGCAGGGGCTAATTTTTCATTTTCATTTTTTGAAGCGAGAAGTTGCCCTGTCTCGTAGTCCATTAGCACGTAGGATTTATTATTCAATTCTGGTGGTGCAGATAGGACAGTTGCTGCAAAGCTAAAACTAGGAACTAATAATAATGCAGCAAGGGCAGTTTTTTGGGTCATTTCTAGTGGGTTCCTATATCTTGATGTAAGCACGAAGAGCCTAGCATTTTAGGACAAAGCTAGGCTGACTTCTATGGGAAACCCGGTCTTATTTCAAAAGTATTGTAAGTTATCGGCAGAAAAGCAGCTTAATTGTTATAGGTGGTTAATTCATTACAAATCACCTGATTTTTTTTCTTGCCGGCTTTCTTGGCATCCGATTGTGCTTCGGCCAGAATATTGCGGAAATCGTTCTGTTTAGCCATCTGGTTTAAGCTTTCAACCGGATTACGCTGGCCCGGCATATACTCAGTCACCAGCTTGGTATAACCCTGATTAAACTGTGACTTGTCTTTGACCATGCTTGGACAGATTTCTGAAAGAACATAAATGGCTGCCAGTTCCTGTTTGGTCACTTGCTGAGTTGGGGTAACATTAATGTTTTCATCGGCTGCAAATGCAGAAGTTCCCAAAAGAGTGGCGGCAGAAATTGCGCAGAATGTTAAAGCTTGGAATATTGGATTTTTCATTGAAAACTCAAAAAGAAGATTTAGAACAATAATTTGCCTAGCTTAAACTTATTTTTGAAATTGAAAAGTGGGAAAATGTAGCGAAGCTGTAGAATTATGAATAAATCTGTAAGAGAAAATAAGACGATGTTTACACCGTCTTATTTGAAAATTTAGCTGGCTTAGCCTTGGTAGTTTAGCATTTCTTCACAGACAGTTTTCTGCTCGTCTGAGCTGGTTTGCTTTGCACCCTGACGTGCTTCTTCAAGTAAAGATTTATATTCACTGTCTGCCTGTAGCTTTTGATAGCTCATGCCTTTATCTGAGTAGTCTGCAAGATAAGACTGGATCAATTGTTCAACGGTGCTGTTAAATTTTGGATTTTGACCAATGATTGCCGGGCAAACTTCAGCCATAACCTGTGCTGATGCAATATCTTCTTTTACAATGGTATTGTTTTCTTCAACAGTCAGATCGTTTGCCATAACTGAAGGGGAAATAAATGCTGCCAAGCTTAAAGTGAGAGCGCTAAATAAAGAGAATTTTTTAATCATCTTGAGCCACATATTATAAAGATGGATGTCGAGCAATAAATATATATAATTCCTGCACTAATACAATGAAATGTCCTAGTCAGTCATTTTTTAGCGTAACGAGATTTTTTAGTGAATATTTTAGTTTCAAATGATGATGGGGTGTTTGCACCCGGTATTCAGGCTTTGGCGCAAGCGCTAAAGCCTTTGGGGCGAGTGGTGATTGTGGCACCGGAAAGTGAACGCAGTGGCTTTTCTAGTGCCTTAACTTTGGACCGCCCTTTACGCCCAATCCAGATTTCTCCTGATGTCTGGGCGGTTAATGGGACGCCGGCAGATTGCGTTTACTTGGCTATGAACGGGCTATTTGATTTTGAATTTGACCTGGTGGTTAGCGGGATAAATAGCGGCGCAAATCTGGGAGATGATATCTTGTATTCCGGTACAGTCGGGGCGGCCTTTGAAGGTCGTTTAACTAAACATCCTGCGATTGCCGTATCACTGAGTGGGCCGAATGTACGTGGCTATCAGCAGCCTCAGGATTATCAGTTGGCCGCCGAATGGGTGCATGATTTTATTGCTCGTGGTTTGCCTGTTCTGCCTGAGCGACATATTTTTAATATCAATATTCCAGATGTAACTGAATTGCAGGGTGAAAAAGTGACATATCAAAGTCGCCGCCGTCAGTCTAAACCGGTGACGAGTCATATAGATCCGCGTGGTCGTCAGGTATTCTGGATTGGACTCTCAGGAGAAGCAGTCGCAGACCCTAAGCCAGGATTTAACGAAATTGATTCGGACTTCTCTGCGGTCGCCAATGGCTATGTCAGTATTACCCCGATTCAGATGGATGCCACCAATTATGAGAGTTTGCGGAATTTGCAAACACAATTGGCAGAAAATGCGTCCTTAGTGTTATAACTTTGTGAAAAACTCGCGATTGCAAGTATATTGCCGTAAAACTTTGCTAATCTTAACGGAATTTTGCAACCGTATAGCATTAGAGAGGAAGATAATGTTCTTGGTGTTACCGAAATGTGTCGTAGCTTCGCCTGCAACCCTGATTAAAACCCTCGTTTTATCGACCGTTGTTATTTCTACAGGAGTAATTACCGGTTGTGCCACCAAACCCCAGGTGAATAATGCAACGCGTTATGCAACAGCTCCTGATTTCTATACGGTGCGTTCAGGAGATACATTGAGTGGGATTGCAGCACGTTATGGACTGAACTATATCAGTGTCGCAGAGATGAATGATATCAGTGCGCCGTACCGGATTTATGTCGGACAATCGATCCGCCTGAAAACCCATACTACGCGCCGTAGCACCAGCACCCAAGCAGTGACTCAGGCAGCGCCAATCCAGCGTCAAACAATTGCAGTGCCTACACCGGCACCGGTGACACCAGCAACGACAGTACAAACCACACCACGCGTCAGTACATCTGCACCTGTAACGCCAGTATCTACTGCAGCAGGTCTACGTTGGGTAAAACCATCGAATGGCGCGATTCTTCAGCAATACAATTTAGCTTCTAATATCAAGGGCACCCGCTATAGTGGCAATGTCGGTGATCCGGTATTTGCAGCAGCAGACGGGCAGGTGGTGTATGCCGCTGATGGCCTGAAAGAATATGGCAATCTGGTGTTGGTAAAGCATATCAATGGCTATATCACCGCTTATGCACATAACAGTAAATTGAATGTGAAAAGTGGCCAAAATGTAACGGCTGGTCAAAAAATTGCAGAAATGGGATCAACTGGTACAAACCGTACCATGCTTGAGTTTCAGGTGCGCTTAGACGGCAAACCTATTAATCCTACTGCAGTTTTACCAAACAATTAAATAAATAATGCAAAGTGTAAATTTCGCCGTATAATACAATAAGTTGCTTTTATCAAATGATGAAGCACCTCATAAGTTTAGAGGGAAATTTATGTTAGATCAACTTCGAGCAATGGGTGTCTTTGCTTGCGTTGTGGAGAAGAACTCGTTTAGCGGTGCTGCCCGTGAATTAGGGATTACGACCAGCGCCGTCAGTCAACAAATTCGCTCGTTAGAACACGATATGGAAGTCGTACTTCTAAATCGTTCGACGAGAAAATTAAGTCTGACCGAAGCGGGACAAGCTTTTTTCCATAGCTGTCAAGAAATGTTATCTGCTGCTGAGCGCGGTAAAGTCCGGATCAATGAGTTACGTGATGATCTCGTGGGTGAGCTGCGTATCGTTTCTTTGCCAGAATTATGCGCGAATCATGTGATTCCTGCACTTTCTCATTGGATAGCTGCACATCGCGGCTTGGCAGTACATTTAGAAACAAACAATCATGAGGTTGATTTGTTGGATGGGCGGGTTGATATCGCCCTAAGATTTGAACAGAAAAATGATGAGCATAATCTTCAGGTTGTGCCATTGATGCAGATTGAGCAAATTCTGGTGGCGACACCGAGTTATATTAATCAAAGCACCATTATTTCGAAACCTGATGATCTTAAAAATCATGAGGTCTTGCCTTTAACGCATCTTAAAAACCATCAGTATTATCATTTCCAACATGTGAATACTGCAGAAAAAGCCGAGTTTGAACTGAAATCCCGTTTCAGTACCAATAACGGTTTGGTTGCAAAATCGATGTGCTTGCAGGGTAATGGGATTGCCAAGGTTTTATATCTTGATGCTAAAAAGGATTTGCTTAACGGTACTTTAGTTGAAGTTCTGCCTGAATGGAGACTGCCATCGATTACACTGTATGCGGTTATTCCGAAACGTGAACAACAACCGACAAAAATTCTTCGTTGTCTTGATACCCTGAAACAATATTTTAGCCAGATCTCTGGCGGACGTATGTTACAAAACGCATCATAGAGTACAGAATAATAAAAAAGCCGCTTTAGAGCGGCTTTTTTAATTTTTAGGCTAGGGCTTTATGCCAAATAAGCTTTGATCATTTTTACCAGACGTTCGATCAACTGGTCTGCCTGCTCCTGGGTAATATTCAGGGTAGGCAACAGACGAACGACATTGCCTGCAGTGACATTGATAATCATCTTGTATTCATTGCGTGCAATCGCAACCAGATCACCACATTCTTTTGGTAATTCAATCCCGATCATCAGACCGAAACCACGTACGATGACATTTTGATCTGCCAGTTTGTTGCGTAGCTGGTCAACGATATAAGCACCTTTTTCAGCCGCATTCGCGACGATATTTTCTTTTCGCATAATATCGAGAATGGTATAGACCACACGCGAACCCAGTGCTGTACCGCTATAGGTAGAACCGTGATTTCCAGCAGTTAATACACCGACGCCACGACCTTGGGTCATGACTGCACCAATCGGGAAGCCATTTCCTAAGCCTTTGGCTGTGGTCAGTACATCCGGAATAATATTGGTGTGCTGATAAGCAAAGTATTTACCGGTACGGCCATTACCAGTTTGCACTTCGTCCAGCATCATCAGCCAGTTATGCTGGTTGCAGATTTGGCGAATTTCTTCTAAATAGCTGAAACCTTGAGGTGCGGTATTGACACCGCCTTCACCCTGAATAGGCTCAACCAAAATCGCTACGATATCCGGGTGATTGATTGCCGCTTCTTCAATCGCTTCGATATCACCAAAAGGTACACGGACAAAACCTTCAACCAGTGGGCCAAAGCCTTCCTGCACTTTTTTATTGCCTGTAGCAGATAAGGTGGCCATGGTACGACCATGGAAAGACTGGTCGGCAACAATGATTTTAGGCGATGCAATGCCTTGCATATGACCAAATTTACGTGCAATTTTGATTGCACCTTCATTTGATTCTGCGCCACTGTTGGAGAAAAATACTTCTTCCATACCTGCAACTTCAGCCAGTTTCTGTGCGGCAGCGGTTTGCCAAGGCACTTCAAACAGGTTGCTGGTATGAATCAGGGTCGCTGCCTGTTCAGCAATCGCTTCGGCAATGACTGGATGCGCATGGCCCAAACCGCATACCGCAATTCCGGTTAATGCATCTAAATACTCTGTACCATCTTCGGTATAAAGATATGCACCTCGTCCTCGGACAAAGCTGATCGGTTGACGGCCAAAAACAGGCATCAAATGAGACGGTTGATCAGTTTGTACCGGTGCGAGGGTAATATTATTCATGACTAACTCTTAACTGTTAGGTGGAAAGAAAAACTTATATAAGCAAAAACCCGCTCAGATTTAAAGGGTAATTGTAAATAAAATTGGAATTATTGCTTTAGACATACTGTTTTGCCTGGATTTGGGTATAATGCGAGACAGATGAGTTGAGGATTTATCAATGACTGAACAAGCACGCGATACCGAAGCGTTAATTCGTGACCAAATTGCAAAACACGCAGTACTTCTTTACATGAAAGGCACACCGCAATTTCCACAATGTGGTTTTTCTGCACGTGCAGTAGAAGCACTCAGTCAAATTGGTCGTCCGTTTGCTTATGTAAACATTCTGGAAAACCAGGACATTCGCGCGATGTTACCACAAATCGCCAGCTGGCCGACATTTCCACAGCTTTGGATCAATGGTGAGTTGATCGGTGGTAGTGATATCATGCTCGACATGTTCCAAAAAGGTGAATTAAAGCCTTTAGTTGAACAGTACAGCCCGGCAGCTGATGCTTAATTTTGTATTAAATTAAGTTCAGATGTGAAAAAGCGCTTCATTGAGAAGCGCTTTTTTTATCTCTATTTTATCTGGAGCAAGGTCAGAGTTAATCCTCTGTCGCTGCATCCGGCTTTTCAACTGTCGAAGCATCAGCTTCAACTTCAGTTTGTGGCTCGACGATTTGCTTCTTGTCTTTTTTTTTCTTCTTCTTTTTCTTTTTCTTCGGCACTTCGACCAGTTCGGCACCATCTTCAATCGCTTGCCAATAATCCAGCTGTGCCATTACTGCGGCATAGATTGAATTTTTGCTATAGCGACCTTTTTTATTCAAGGTGCCGACAGGACGTGCCATCAGGATTTCCAGCGCCTGATCAATGGTATCAATCGCGTGAATATGGAACTGACCTTCTTCCACAGCAATGGTGACATCTTTACGCAGCATCAGATGTTGCATATTTTGACGTGGGATAATTACACCTTGTTTTCCTGTCAGACCTTGTAACTTGCAAGCATCAAAAAAACCTTCAATTTTGGCATTCACACCACCTACCGGTTGTACTTGTCCCAGCTGGTTCATGGAACCGGTAATGGCCCAGGACTGATCAATCGGTAACTGGCTGATAGCAGATAACAGGGCAGAAAGCTCCGCGACTGTGGCACTGTCACCATCGACCTGACCATAACTTTGTTCAAAGGCCAGTGCAGCAGAGAAGTGCAAGGTCTGTTCACGGCCGAAATGTGCTTTCAGGAAAGACGACATCAGCAACACGCCCTTGGCATGTAAGGAGCCACCGAGTTCGACACTGCGTTCGATATCCAGAATATCACCGCCACCTTGGTAAACCGAAGCAGTCAGACGTGAAGGCAGACCAAACTCAACATCAGCATAGTGAATGACGGACAGGGCATTGATTTGGCCCAGACGATGGCCGCGGGTTTCGATCAGTTGAGTACCACGAGTCAGATCTTGCCAATACAGTTCACGTAAATAGCCGAGACGATATTTACGGTGATCCAATGCGGTGTTGATATGTTTTTCTGAAACCATCTTGTCACCGGCCTGGAAGGCATGATGATGTGCTTCACGGATCAGATCGCCCAGCGTAAGAGCATGTAATGACAATGAACTTTGATCTTCGGCTTGACGGCTGGAATCTGTGAGCAAGGCGGCTAAAGCAGAACGGTCAAAAGGCAATAATTTATCCGATTGCACATAGTCGGCAATCAGCTGCATATAAGCCTGCTCGTTATTGTCATTACGTTGTAATGTATCGGTAAAATCGGCACGGATTTTAAAGATGCTGCCTAGCTCTGGTTCAAGCTCTAAAATTTCATAATAGATTTCAGGCTCAGCCAGCAAGATGACCTTGATATTCAGGGGAATTGAGGCAGGTTCAATCGAAATACTGCCGGTCAGCGTGATCATATGCTCAAGTGAAGACAGTTTTAAATGCCCCGATTTAAGCGCGCGCTTCAAGCCTTGCCATGCATACGGCTGTTCCAGCAATTGTTCCGCTTCCAGCATCAGGAAGCCGCCATTAGCTTTATGCAAGGTACCTGGACGAATCAAAGTAAAGTCCGTGGTAATCGTACCATTTTGAGTCAGTTGTTCCACATGACCCAAAAGGTTGTAATGCGTTGGAAAATCTTCAAAGATCACCGGTGCGCCACTGTTCGGCTTATGGGTAATAATCACATTGGCCTGATAACGTGCGGGAACGCGACTGAACAGTGCCGGAGTGAAGTCATCTTCTTCCTGTTCCAGCACAATTTCGACATTGTTGATAATGTCTTCGGCATAGTATTTCAGGTAATGTTCCAGACCTTCGACATGTTTGAATTTCGCCAGAATCTGTTCGACTCGCGGCAAGACTACCTGCTTGGCGATATCGCGGTTCAGGATCTGTACGCGATCGCGTGCATCATCTTCCAGATCACCCAGATGCAAACCCAGACGTTCCAGTTTCTTGTCCATATAACGCATGTTGGACGCTAATTCGGCACGATCTTTGTTGCTTAAGGCATTCAGATCTTCCTGAGACATTTCCTGTAATTTGTCATCAATCAGATGCACAGGGACAAAACAGTGCTCATCATGTCGTGAGATTAGCTTCAGATCCAGTTCTGCGCCTTCTTTGGTCAGTTCGATGAGCGCCTGCTGCTGCTCATCCCCAGTTTCCTGACGAATCATTTCAATGCGGTTGTGATAGGTCTCTGCAGTAAAACGGCGCTCAAGCTGCTTTAGAATCGTTTGCCAGCTTTGATTTAACATGGCTTGGAATTTTGGACCTTGACCTGAGGGCAGTTCTAGCGCAATCGGCTGACGCTGGTTCTGAAAGTTATTGACGTACACCCAGTCATTCGGGGTTTCCATAGTTTTGGCGTGCTGTTGCAGCAAACGCTTCACCATGGTGCGTTTTCCGAGTCCTGCTGTACCGACAGCAAAAATGTTATAGCCGGAATAAGGCAGGGCAATCCCGGCCTCAACTGAGGCGCGTGCGCGATCTTGGCCCAAAAAGTTATTCAGGGGCTTGATCCGTTTGGTTGACGCAGGAATTTTTTCTAAGTTTGGAATGTGCGTCAGCTGGGTGGATGTTAACCGGGTATGGTCCAGAGTATTTTTAATTTCGCTTTGTTCAAATGCAGAGATAAGTAAATCTGAGCGGATTTTTTGTGGAGTTGTGCTGGTGTTGCTGGCAATAGAAGAATTAATTTGATCGAGTCTCTGGGTCACTGTTGAAAATCCAAAACGAAATATTACGTTGATGAGAGTTAAGGTATACAGATTTACTTGAAAAATTCAAGCCAACATGTCGCTTTTGCCAGAAAATAAAAAACCGGAAATGTGATAAATATATAAATCTTGTTGAAAGATACGCTATTACAGGATTGAATAGCAGCAATTGGTTTTTCTGCGGAAAATAATAAAGCAATGACAACACAAACGACGGGTTGGAAATCCGCATTTACAGCATTTTTAGATCGACGTGCATTGATCATGCTGTTCTTGGGATTTTCGGCTGGTGTGCCGATTCTTCTGATTTTTTCCAGTCTGTCTTTATGGTTAGGTGAGGCCGGAATCAGCAAAAGTGCAGTAACTTTCTTTAGCTGGGCCGCATTGGGCTATTCGTTTAAATTCGTCTGGGCACCGCTCATTGATGAACTGCCAGTCCCATTTCTGACCAAGGCTCTGGGGCATCGTCGTGCCTGGTTGCTGATTGCGCAGATTCTGATTGTCTGTGCCATTTCAATTATGGCCTTTTCTGATCCGGCTTTGGGTGCAACACATTTACAGCAAATGGCGCTCGGTGCAGTCCTGCTTGGTTTCTCCGCAGCAACACAGGATATTGTGATTGATGCCTACCGGATTGAACTGGCGGAAACCCAGATGCAGACCGTATTGGCCGCCACCTATAATGCCGGTTACCGGATCGGGATGATCGTGGCCGGTGCTGGTGCCTTGTTTCTGGCAGCCTATTTGGGAACTGCGAAAGGCAACTATATCTATGATGCCTGGAAATGGACTTATCTGGCCATGGCTGCCGTCATGCTGGTCGGTATTATCACCACACTGTCCATTCGGGAGCCGCAGGTTAACCGGGTACGCAAACACTATGTGCGCAGTGATTATTTCCGTTTAGTTGCGGTGTTTTTTGTGGCGGTGATCAGTTTTGTTCTGAGCTATATCTATTCGGGCAATCTGGTGGCCAGCATCACCGAACAATTCGCCATTCAAGATACCTTTGCCTTGTTCTGTTTTGAAGCTTTGCGCTTTGTTGGCTCGGGTGCAGTGGCCTTTGCGATTGGTGCAGGCTTGGTAAAAATGGGTGCGGTTAACAAGCAGATGGCCTATGAAACCTGGGTCAATCCGGTTGCAGATTTCTTTAAGCGTTATGGCTTGAAACTTGCATTGGTGCTGTTATTGTTGATCGGTTTTTATCGGGTTTCCGATATTATTGCCGGCGTCATTTCCAATGTGTTCTATCAGGACCTGAATTTCAGTAAAGAACAGATTGCCGAGGCCGTTAAAGTCTATGGGGTGATTTTCTCTTTAGTCGGTGGTTTCCTTGGCGGGCTCTTGGCCCAGAAGATGAACATCATGAAACTGATGTTTGTCGGCGCCGTACTGGCCTGTTCCACCAACCTGATTTTTATCGGACTGGTCAAGTCTGGTGAAAAACTGGCAGCTGTCGAAGTTAAAGCCGGTAATCAGGTTTATCAGGCAGAGACCGATGAAGTAGGTTACTGGAAGCTGGATATCCCAAGTGCAGTGCTGGCGCAGAGCAAACAGCTGCAAGTCTCAGCCGCTTATCTCAATACAGATAATACCAATCAAGCGCCTGTGCAGGTCAATATGCCATATTTGACTGCACAACAGGGCAGCACTCAGTTACAGATCCTGCCGATCACCAGTGACAATACTCTCACCGCAGCTGAGCAGGACAAGACCATTGTGGTGCGCGGCCAGTATGTCGGTGAAGCACTGCAAGAAAATCAAAAGATTGTTTTGCAAATCAATGATCAGAATATTGAGGCAAAACTGGAAAGTGAAGGCGTATTTACTGCCGCGATTCCTGCACAGCAACTGATTCAGTCACCTGCACATATTATCAGTGCAGTCTTGATGCAAGATGATCAGGCACTTCAGCAAACCACGCATGTTTATCAGGTCAATGATCAGTTGGCTAGTACCCAGAATCTGGATGTCGATATTCAGCCCTTGGCAGTGGTGGATGGCAACAGTTCAGATACAGTCGAAGTCAGTGGTAAGGTAATTAAACCTTATAGCGACAAGTGGCTTTATTTTGCTATTATTGTCGACAATCTGGCTGCTGGGCTGGCTGGTGCTGCGTTTATTGCATTCTTGTCGAGCTTGACCAGTGTGTCTTTTACCGCTGTTCAATATGCGATTTTTAGCTCACTCATGACTTTGACCCCTAAGATTTTAGGCGGATATTCGGGTACTATAGTCACCAATATCGGTTATCCGAATTTCTTCCTGATGACTACTCTAATCGGGATTCCGATCCTGATTCTGGTGGTTTGGGTCGCAAAACTGCTCGGTGAACACCAACAACAATCTGTACAGAAGGATGATTAATATGCGCATGCTGCATACCATGTTACGTGTAGGCAATTTAGAACAATCTCTCAAGTTCTATACTGAAGTACTTGGCATGACTTTGCTTCGTAAGCGTGATTACGAAGAAGGCCGTTTTACCCTGGCTTTTGTCGGTTATGGCGATGAAGAGAATCACACCGTACTGGAATTGACCCATAACTGGGATACAGACAGCTATGAACTGGGCAATGCTTATGGTCATATCGCGATTGCAGTTGATGATGCTTACAAGGCTTGCGAAGAGATTAAAGCGCGTGGCGGTAATGTGGTGCGTGAAGCCGGTCCGATGAAAGGTGGCGTGACTGTAATTGCATTTGTAGAAGATCCAGATGGCTACAAGATCGAGCTGATCCAGCAAGACAACAATGCACGTAATAACTAAGTGTGATGTAGCGAGATATATGAAATGCATTCATGTATAGATGAAAATATTACATCAATCTGAGTGCATAGCATGGGCCCGGCATCTGTTAAGATAGCCGGGCATTTTTATATCAAACAATAAAATCTGAGGGATTATAGAGATATGCTTAAGTTCTTGGCATTGGATCGGTTTACGATACTGTTGTTTGTGATGGTTTTGCTGGCCAGTGTGTTGCCAGTTTCGGGGAAGGCGGCTGAAGTCTTTGGCTGGGTGACGACAGGAGCGATCGCCATCCTGTTTTTCCTGCACGGCGCCAAACTGTCTCGTGAAGCTGTGGTGCAAGGCATTATGCACTGGAAATTGCATACTTTAGTTTTTGCGCTAACTTTTGCCCTGTTTCCGATTCTCGGGCTTTTGGCCAAGCCGATTTTATTACCCATGCTCGGACAGGAACTATATTGGGGTTTCCTGTTTATGTGTTTCCTGCCATCCACCGTGCAGTCCTCGATCGCCTTTACTTCAGTGGCTCATGGCAATGTCGCCGGGGCGGTATGTAGTGCCTCTTTTTCCAATCTGATCGGTATGTTTATTACCCCATTATTGGTGGCATTTTTTATTCTCGGTCAATCTGATCATGGTTTTGATCCGACTTCTTCGATTATCCAGATTACACTGCTGCTCTTGGTACCGTTTATTTTAGGACAGATTCTGCGTCCATGGATCTATCCGCAAATGATGAAAATGCCAAAAATCGTCAAGGTCTTCGATCAAGGCTCGATTTTACTGGTGGTGTATGGCGCTTTTAGTAGCGCCGTAGTGGCTGGTCTGTGGAATGAGGTGAGCCTGAGTACCTTGTTGCTGCTATTGCTGGCTTGCTCGGTGTTACTCACCATTGTGATGTTATTATCACTTTATATTCCACGCTGGCTGGGCTTCAGCCGCGCTGACCAGAAAACGGCATTCTTTTGTGGTTCTAAAAAAACCCTGGCCAGTGGAGTACCGATGGCGCAAATTTTATTTATTGGCCAGCCGCTGGGCATGATTGTCCTGCCGATCATGATTTTCCATCAGATTCAGTTGATGGTCTGCGGGATTATTGCCAATCTGTGGGCCAAAGAGGCTGGATCA
Organism: Acinetobacter lwoffii; assembly: GCF_024129685.1. Taxonomy (GTDB): domain Bacteria; phylum Pseudomonadota; class Gammaproteobacteria; order Pseudomonadales; family Moraxellaceae; genus Acinetobacter; species Acinetobacter lwoffii_X. The sequence continues at coordinate 19,964 of NZ_JAMXXL010000004.1, forward strand.
GAAGCTGAAGAATAATTCGCATATTGAATTCGTTTCACGTATAATGACGCCCACTTGTTGTGCTTAGCTCTGACGGTATCCGTCTCGGTGGGCCAAAAGAATGGTCTGTTGTGGTGTTGATCTGCATGAACGATGTTCCTGCTTCCTCATTTGAGAGTGATCAATAGCGATGACAGCTAAACCTTCTTGAATCTAATGGAGTAATCGACGATGCGCGCCGATATTCACCCAAAATATGAAACTTTAGTTGCTACTTGTTCATGTGGTAACGTAATCGAAACTCGTTCAGCTCTTGGTAAAGAAACTCTTTATCTAGACGTATGTTCAGCTTGCCACCCATTCTACACTGGTAAGCAAAAGAACGTTGACACTGGCGGTCGTATCGACAAGTTCAAACAACGTTTTGCTGGTATGTCACGTTCTGTTAAACGTTAATACCCAAAATGAAAAAACGGGCTTTAAGCCCGTTTTTTTTGTGCCTGCAATTTAAAAAATTATCATTCGATTTCCTAAATGCGCAGGCTTGTACAAGATCTTAGTGATCTTGTACATCAATCAAATGATCGAGTTTTTTCTGGAAATAATTCCCCTGAATAAAGCGGGCATCCACGTTCCAGGCATTCGCGAACAGTGTCATATCATTTAATTCACGAATCAGAATGTTGAGTGGCTTGATTTCATTATAGCTGGTAATTTTTTCCTGTAGTTGCTCAATCTCGGTATCTTTATTGAGCATATTGGTTAAGTTTGAATGTAAGCTGACACCATCCAGTTCAAGTTCGCGCAGTAAATTTTGACTGTACATGGATTGACCAAAATCACGCAGTGCAATCAGTGCGCCATGTTCATACAGCACGCGTAGATATTTTTGTGCATCTTGTTGATTCAGTAAAATATCTTCTTCTGAGAATTGCAAGATTAGCGGATGCTTCACTTTACTGCGAATAATCGTAATCAGCTTGGAAATAAATTCCGGGAAGGTGCGGTCTTTAAATAGTACGGCACGGTTCAAATTGACAATTAAGCTTGCATCAGGATACTGGGTAATAAAGTTGTGTAGCTGTTTACTGGCTTCAACCAGAATCCAGCGATCCAGTTTAATGGACAGTTCATCATCTTCATGAAGTTCTAAAAGGCTAGAAATATCCTGCCATTTATTCTCAAAAATAAAGCCACTGGTCACTTCATAGGTATATAAACGCGTATCTTCTTTATCATAGAGTTGTTGATATTTTAAATGGATCTCCCCACGTTCCAGACATTCACTTAAGGCTTTCAAAATAGAAGGTGTAGCGCTAGGAATAGACGTGACTGCTGGACTGACGGCTGCCAATGTTGGGCTGGCAACTGGTGTTTCAGCAACACTGAAATCTATACTTGGCATTTCTACCGCAACCGGACTGCTCAGTGACGCAGGAATATCAAGTTTAAATTCAGGTACAGCTTCTGCTTGAGGTAAAGATGTCGAGAATGCTTGTCCAATCAGCGTATTGCATTGCATTTCATCTTGCAAACCCTGTTCAAGCATGACATAGCCCAAGCGCAAATTTAGAGGGAATGACTTTTGTCCCACTGTAATGAGTTGCGGTTTGCTTAAGGCATTTAAACTGATCAGTTTGGATTCAAGAATTGCTTTAGAGTCTGCCTGGAACAGACCGACAACGACATCATATTCCAGTTTAAACAGGGGAATATGGGTCTGTTCCTTGAGGAATTCTTTGACTGCATCAAAGTACCCATTAAAAGTGGTCCAGTCAGACTGTAGAACTTCCGGATCATATGCACTTAAAGAGAAAGTGACCAAGGCATTCACTGGTGCAGACTGCTTGTTCAGTTCACGTTTAAGTGACTGAAAAACGCTTGGTTTTCCAGGAGTCTTCTCAGAAGAAACTGTTTTAGATTGGGTATCAATGCTAATTTGCACTGCATCTTCTTCAGCAGTTGAAGGCAAGAATTCCAATTTTAATGGGTTAGATGCGGACACATGCGGATTCAGAGACTGAATCTCGACTCGACCTAAATCAAATTGACCCTGAGAAATCTTTTTGAAACGGGTTTTAAAATCATTCAAATCTGAAGGCTGGAGCAGATCCAGAAGCGGTAGACCAATAATCTCATCTTCATTTTGCAAGCCAAACAGTTTCAGGTAGTCCGCATTGGCCTGAATGTGAATCCCTTCCTGAATGGTGGCAACAGCACGGTTGCTGTCGTCTACTAAAGATTGTGCCTGAATTTGTGCTGTTTCCAGCTCAGTCATTAAATGTTGCTGAGACTGTGACAAACGGCTAAATGACAATGCTCGAACCAGTCCCACATAAAAGCGTTCCAGGTAGTCAAAATTGAGAATGTCATATACCCCTTTACGGATATATTGCGCATATTGTTCAGCCTGATAATCATCCGGTTTAAGCAAAATCATCGGCAGATTAGGCTGCTGCGAAAGGCGCACCAAACTTAAGGCCTGTTCATATTTCAGGTCGTAGGCACGTCCAAAAATAATCAGATCCCAGTTGAAATTTAATTGTTTTTCAAAAGATTGCAGATCATCCAGCAGGACGGCATCTACCTGATAATCATTACTGGTCAGCAGATCACGGATTTGGTTATATCTAATTTGATTATCATCAATAATCAGTAAACGTGTTTCAGTACGTTTTAACTTTTTAGACAATAATGGATTTCTCACTTCAATGCTTCCCATAAATCATGATTTCTGCTTTCATTCATGTGCTGATCGATAAAGTTTTCGATCATCTCTTCTTCCTGATCATTCAATAATTCATAATCAAAACGGATGAAACTCTGCGTAATCAGTTGTGCTTTGGTTAGATAGATTTTGAGTTCTTCCTGACCGAGACGTAAATGAATCGTTTGTTTTTCCCTAAACATCTGGGAGCCAGACACGATGAGACTGGTCGAAACCTGATCCAGTTGCGTCATTTTCACCAAGAGTGCGGGTTGATAATTGACATGATGACGTTCAGTACGGGCATAGGCCGCACAAGGAAAGAGCTCTTGTGCCAGAATTTCTAGTCCGATTTCCAGGCTCTTGTCAGTGGACTGCTTGATCCAGCGAATCACACCGCCACGCCACTGGCTCTGGGTTTTTTCCTGAACCAGAATAAATTCACCAGTTTTTAAATTGGCAGGTGTAATACCAGTCCATTTAATCCGGTAACCATTGACACTGATATCCAGAACTTCAGCGCTATGGATCTGTTTGGTTTCTCGATCGAGCGCCTTGATGCTGCTAAAACTACTTGGAATGGCATTTTCCATCGAGCTGACAAAACTGCTTTCGCTCTGGAAATTATAATTGGCCTCGAGTTCCAGAGTTTCGTTGAAGTTTTTACCTTTAGACAGGTAAAAATGCGCCACGCTTAAGCCAAAGCAGATATTGATCTGTGCTGAATATTCATAACGTTCATGACGACGCTCGACATTGTTCGAGAGCAGATTGTAGATATGAAAATGCAGTGCAGGGGTCAGGAACAGTTTTTCATTCCGCGACAGATACTGGGCATTTTTACTTTGAGTACCCGTTAAATGATCCATCAGATTCTGTGTGGAAATATAGAAGCTCGGCTGAAACTGTGGCTCTTGATGGGAATTAAAGATCGGCGGATGATCTTTGCTGGCATCGACCACATAACGGGACAGCGTGGTTTCCTTCGGCAGGATCTGTACCAGTTTGGCCCAGTCAAAACTGCATAGATACAGGCCCTGAATTTCTGCAGGCCGGATCTGATGAGTATTGAAGATATCCAGTAAAATCAGCTGTGCATAGGCATGTGCAATGTTCTGGATCTCATGCTGGGTACCTAATACCTGATTGATATTGCTTTGATAGAAATTATTGTCTATTGCACATTCAAGCAGTTGATGGGCAGCCAGCCGTTGTCCCAGACCTGGCGTGCTATACAGCATATGCTGTTGATATAAAAGAAGTGTGAGTTGTTGCAGGGCATAATAAATCGATACCATCCGGGCAGTTTGAATGCTCTTCTTTTTGCCTAGAGAAAATAGCGAAAACTTCTGATGGGTCAGCTGATGATTACAGCGTTTGACGATATCGATATAAATTTTGGCAAAATGACTGCGCAGCAGCATAGCCAGCTCAATAATCTGGTCATTCCGGTCGGAAGTGATCAGGCCCTGATTGACGAAATGCTTTTCCAGACTGGTCAGGACATTTTCAAGGGTGGGATGCAAGACCTGAATCAGGTCAAAGCGCAGGGTTTCTGTACATTTCAGCTCAGAAACTTCCAATAAGGCATTAAACAGGGATTTGGATGAATTCCCTAGTTGTAGAATCGAAATCCCCGCAACCCATTCCTGCAAAGCCTTGGCAGTGGTTGGACAAAAGCTCAACTGCTCTCGTTTAAGTTCCGTCGGTGTCTGAAAAATGTCTGAAGTATGCGTGCTCATCTTTATTATTTAACTCAAAAATGTTGAAACCCCAAAAAGCGGTGTCTTATTCTTCTCGCCCGCTATTTCTCGAACCAGTTTAGGAACCAAATACCCCGGCAGGTTCGCTAAAACTTCTGTATAAATCTCATTAATATGGTCAGGCGCTAAATCAAAATGATGCGCACCTTTTACTTTATCAAGTACATGTAAATAATAAGGCATGACCCCGGCATCAAACAAGCGATAGCTTAAATCTACTAAAACCTGAGCAGAATCATTCACCCCGTTTAATAAAACCGCCTGATTCAGAACGGTGATCTGCTGTTGAACCAGTTGGTTTAAACGCTTGCAAGTGAAGTCATCCAGCTCCGATGCATGGTTTGAGTGTACCACCAGAATAATACGTAGCCTACTGTTTTTTAACATGCTAAGTAGCTCTTCGTCGACTCGGTTGGGGATCACAATAGGAACTCGTGAATGTATTCTTAAGAATTTGAGATGTGGTACTGATTCTAATCGTTCAATCCAGGTTTTTAATTTCCGGTTCGATAAGGTTAGTGGATCACCGCCACTCAGAATCACTTCATTAATATCAGGCTGGCTTTCCAGATATTGCTTGATATTTATCCAGTCTTCATTTTTAGGCAGATTTTCCTGATAGGGGAAATGCCGGCGGAAACAATAACGGCAATGTACAGCACAGGCACCAGTCAGTGTCAGCAAGAAACGGGATTTATATTTGTGCAGTACGCCGGGTTGCTGATTGGCCTGTTCTTCGCCCAAGGGGTCGGTAACAAATCCTGGATGTTCTTCCAGTTCCAAGTGATGGGGTAGCACTTGTAAAAGCAATGGGTCTAAAGGGTTTCCGACCTGCATTTTGCCGACAAAAGCACGCGGCACACGCAACTTAAACTGTTCAGAAGCTAAAATGGCACCTGAGAGCAGTTGCTCTGGTGCAAGTTGCAGTACTTCAAGCAGTTCGCGGGGATCAGTGATCAGGTCGCTGAGCTGTGATTGCCAGTTTTGTTCTTGATATAAATAGTTCGTCATGCCGGAAGATTAACAATAATAAGTGAGAGGACAAAGCCTGATGGGCGCAGTTTAACAGTTTGTGCCGAAGCGCAATAATCCACTGCGCTGTAAAATAAAGAGCGATTCAGCTATGCTGATCTTGGTGCTCGCCTGATGGTATTTTAACGTTGAGCAAGACATGAATAAACAAAGGATTTTCATGTCTGATTGTAACTTAAACAGCCTGAGTGGGTGAAAGCGGATTTTTTCATTGCGGCAAAGTGTATTGCTCATTTAGAATACGCAACATCAAATGAATGTGCATGTGGCAACTCAATGTTCGTGTCAGACTTGCTAAATGACATCGCAACAGCCCATAGCATCAATAGATTAAAGTTAGTAAGTTTGGAGTGCGCCAGTCATGGCCTATTATTCTACGAATGATTTCAAGTCAGGCCTTAAGGTTATGCTTGATGGCAACCCATGTTCAATCATGGAAAACGAATACGTAAAACCAGGTAAAGGCCAAGCTTTTAACCGCGTAAAATTACGTAACCTTAAATCAGGTAAAGTTCTGGAAAAAACTTTCAAATCAGGCGAGAACCTAGAAGCGGCTGATATCGTTGAAGTAGAAATGGAATACTTGTACAACGATGGCGAAATGTGGAACTTCATGGATCCTGTTACCTTTGAACAGATCGCAGCTGATAAAACAGCAATGAGCGATGCTGCAAAATGGTTAAAAGACGATTCAAATGAAAAATGTACCATCATGTTGTTCAATGGCGTGCCTTTAAACGTGACTCCACCGAACTTCGTCGTACTTAAAATCGTTGAAACTGATCCAGGTGTTCGTGGTGATACTTCTGGCGGTGGCGGTAAGCCAGCGAAACTTGAAACAGGTGCTGTAGTACGTGTTCCATTATTCGTACAGCAAGAAGAAAGCGTTCGTGTAGATACCCGTACTGGTGACTATTTAGAACGTGCATAATGGTTTGAAAATAGACTATTATCGAGAGGGATGATTTAAATCATCCCTTTTTTTATGCCAAAGTCGTAGAGGAAAAGCAAAAGAACAGGCGTAAAGTCGCAAGGGAAAACAGCAGTACCTCGAACAACAACAATCACGCTGATTTGTATGCATCACAATATGAGGGATTGAATGGAAACTTTACAAAAGAAGTCGACGCTGACTTCGAAAATGATTTGGCTTTTGGTAGCCATTGTGGGTGCAGTCTCTTTCGGAGTTCTGGCACTGAGTCGGGGTGAGCATGTCAATGCAGTCTGGCTGGTACTTGCCGCCGCCTGTGTCTATAGCATTGCTTACCGTTTCTACAGTTTATTTATTGCCACCAAAGTATTTGAGCTGAATGAACGCCGTTTAACGCCTGCGCATCGTCTGGCCGATGGTCTGGACTATGTGCCGACCAATAAAAGCGTTCTATTTGGCCATCACTTTGCAGCGATTGCCGGTGCAGGTCCTTTAGTCGGTCCGATCCTGGCAGCGCAGATGGGCTATTTACCTGGGACGATCTGGCTACTGGTCGGTGTGGTGCTGGCAGGTGCGGTACAAGACTTCCTGGTACTGTTTATTTCCACCCGTCGTGACGGTCGATCACTTGGTGAGATGGCTAAGCAGGAACTCGGAACCTTTGCCGGTATTATCGTGATGCTCGGTGCCTTGGGCGTGATGATCATCATTCTGGCAGTATTGGCGCTAGTCGTTGTTAAAGCACTGACTAACAGTCCATGGGGTGTATTCAGTATTGCAGCCACCATTCCGATTGCGATCTTTATGGGCATCTACATGCGTTTTATCCGCCCGGGTAAAATTGCTGAAGTCTCGATTATTGGTTTTGTCTTGATGATGCTGGGCATTATCTACGGTGAAAACATCGCACAACATCCATATTGGGGGCCATTCTTTACACTTTCTGGCACTGAACTGACTTGGGCGCTGATCATTTATGGCTTCATTGCGTCGGTATTGCCAGTCTGGCTATTGCTTGCTCCACGTGATTATCTGTCGACCTTCCTGAAAATTGGCGTGATTGCAGGTTTGGCCGTGGGTATCCTGTTTGCCATGCCTGAAATGAAACTGCCAGCGATTACCAAATTCATTGATGGGACTGGTCCTGTATTCGCAGGTTCTATGTTCCCATTCCTGTTCATTACTATTGCGTGTGGTGCGATTTCCGGTTTCCATGCCTTGGTATCTTCGGGGACGACACCGAAACTGGTCAACAATGAACGCGATATCCGCATGATCGGTTACGGCGGTATGTTGATGGAATCTTTTGTGGCGATCATGGCCTTGATCTGTGCTGCAATTCTGGATCCAGGAATTTACTTTGCCATTAACTCACCAGCCGCATTACTCGGTACTACAGCCGAAAGTGCAGCAGAAGCAGTACGAACCCTTGGTTTTGTGGTAACGCCTGAAGCCTTGACCTTACTGGCACAAGAAGTCGGTGAAAACTCGATTTTGTCACGTACTGGTGGTGCGCCTACCTTTGCAATTGGTATGGCACATATCATCACTGAAATTTTCAACAGTCGTGAAATGATGGCATTCTGGTATCACTTTGCGATTCTGTTTGAAGCATTGTTTATCCTGACTGCTGTAGATGCTGGTACCCGTGCCTGTCGTTTCATGGTGCAGGATACCGTGGGTATCGTGATTCCTGCGGTGAAACAGTCGCATAACTTCTTCGGAAACCTATTGGGTACTGCGGTTGCAGTGGCAGGCTGGGGCTTCTTTGTGTATCAGGGCGTAGTCGATCCACTGGGCGGGATTAACAGCTTATGGCCACTGTTTGGTATTGGTAACCAGATTCTGGCTGCGATGGCACTCATTCTTGGTACCGTCATTCTGTTCAAGATGAAAAAACAGAAATATGTCTGGGTAACAATTATCCCAACAGTATTCCTGTTCATTACTTCCATGACAGCAGGCTGGCAGAAGATTTTCCATGAAAATCCAAAGATTGGTTTCCTTGCTCAAGCTGACCGTTTCAACACGGCAATTGCCAATAATGAAATCCTGGCGCCAGCGAAAACTATGGCTGAAATGCAGACGGTAGCGATGTCGAACCAGATCAATGCTGCACTTTGTGCTTTCTTCATGATTGTGGCTTTTGTGATGTTGTTCGCTGCGATTGGTGTGATTCGCCGTGCCTTGGCAAGTCCGGTACCGACCGTGCATGAGGCAGAAGCGATTTATCGTGATCCAGAAGAGATTCAGCCAGCGAAAGGTCATTAAGGAGAATATTATGAATCTGAAGTTTGCCAAAAGCGGGAAAACGATGATTTATAAAATCATCAAAATGACCGTGATGTCGCAGAAGGATTTGATCCTGAACCCGAAAAACTGGTCACGGATTGCAACCCTGTGGCAACGTTTGCAGCAAAGTTTCCGTTTGATGGTCGGTGTGCCAGATTATCAGACCTATGTGGAGCATATGCGCAAGCATCACCCGGATCTGGAACCCATGGATCCTAAGACTTTCTATCGCCATTGTGTAGATTCGCGTTATCCATCCGCGGGTAGTGGTATGAAGAAATGTCCATGTTAATGGTTAAGTAACAGCAAGCGCCTTTCGGGGGCGCTTTTTTTCTCTAAAAGAATAGGCCATCTAATAACCCTGATTGCATGAGTTGAGCTATTTCCAAAAAAAATTATAAAAATCGAAAAAATGATCTGGGTTTATATACCTTTTAAGTATGAATTTTTATTTATAAGTCTTTTCAAGAGACGGCAAAGTCCTATAAGTATTTTGATATTTGATTCAAAAACATCTTTTTCTGTAGCGGTCATTTTTATTTTCTAGATCTCATTTCTGTGTGTTCTATCTATTCCGGTATTTTCTAGTGAGTGTATTTATTCAGTTACACAGACAGATGATTGATCTTTTGGGAAAATTTAAATTTCAGTGTATGTTAATCTTAGGCCATGTTTTATTAAGGAAATTATTGTGATCTGGGGCATGAAACAAAAGGAAAATAACGACATTGCACACATCAATACTGTGCTTGAACAAAAAATTGCAAGTTATGCACCCAAGATCCAGCGTTTTTTTGAAGAAGTTAATGCCATTGTGTTGGATAAGCAGGCCCAGACCACACTGGCACTCTGTTGTTTGATTGCAGGCGGACATGTCTTATTTGAAGATTTACCCGGATTGGGTAAAACTACATTAGCCAGCAGTCTGGCACATCTGGCTGGGTTAAAGTTCCAGCGGATCCAATTTACCAATGACATGCTGGCCAGTGATGTCATCGGTATTAACATGTTTAACCAGAAAGAACATCAGTTCGAGTTTAAACAAGGCCCGATTTTTACTCAGATTTTACTGGCAGATGAAATCAACCGTTGTAGTCCCAAAACCCAAAGTGCCTTACTCGAAGCCATGGAAGAAGGCTATGCCACCATTGATGGCGTACGCTATGCCTTACCGAAACCTTTCTGGGTGATTGCGACACAAAACCCGCTATTCCAAAGTGGTACTTACGCTTTGCCGGAATCCCAGCTAGACCGTTTCCTGATGCGTTTATCTTTGGGGTATCCATCACGCCATGCAGAAAAACTGTTATTACAGCAGGAATCCCGTTTTGCCCTGATTGCAAGTCTGGCGCATATTTTTACCGAAGATGAAATTCTGGATCTGCAAAGTCTGACGCATCAGATATTTATCAGTGAAGCGATTCAGGAATATTTGCTTGATCTGGCAGAAGAAACCCGTAAAAGCCGTCATGGACTTTCTACGCGTGGCCTTCTGGCCTTGAAGCGCGCAGCACAAGCGTATGCTTTGATTCAGCAACGTGCTTTTGTCACGCCGGATGATGTGCAGGCTGTATTTGTCGCGGTGACTTCGCATCGTCTGGGGTTGAGTGAAGCTGAAACTTTTAATGTCATACAACAGGTTGCGGTCAGCTAAAGGAGTCCTCTCTTGGATAAAACCTGGCAAAAATGGCTGGCCAAACGCTTTCAATTTTCACAGCAGAAACAGCTCTCGCAGAAAGATGTCTTGGTATTTATTTATCAACAGGGCTATCTGTATCTGGTCTTGATCTTCATCACCTTTGTGGCTGGGGTGAACTATGCCAATAACCTGATTTTAGGTTTCTGCTTTTTAATCAGTGCGGTGCTGTGTATCAGTTTTTATCTGACTTTTAAGCAATTGCATGACCTGAAAATTGAGTTGATCGCAGATGATGTGGGGCAGGTCGGTCATAGCCTGAATCTGCATCTTTATTTTCAACAACAGCAACTTCGCCCCCGTTATTTGTATATCAAAGCAGGGAATCAGCTAGCGAAAGTTTATCTGAATGCAGCAAAGCAGCAATTTATTCTGCCATTTTATGCAGAGCAACGTGGCAAGTTTGATTACCCGGTGATTCAGATTTATTCGGTTTATCCCTTTGGTTTAGTTCGAGCCTGGACCTATCTTTATCATCAGCATTCGGCTTGGATCGCGCCTAAAGCTGAGGTTTTTAGCACAGAAAATAAATATCATTTCAACCGTTTTGAACCGGATATGGATGAGTTTCGTGAATTGCGCAATTACCAGTCAGGCGATTCCTTGCAGGCGGTGTCCTGGAAGCAGTTTGCGCGTGGACAAGGCTTGTATATCAAAGTCTTTGAGCAATATCAGGATGAACACAGTATCGAGATTCATTATGCACATATGCCGAGTCAGTCACATGAAGAAAAACTTGAATTTGTGATGGGTCTGGTCGAGCAATGCGAACAGCAGCAATGTGCGTATAGTCTGCATTTGCCACAGGCCGAATTGCCTCAGGGCGCAGGTGAAGAACAACTGCGGAAAGCCAAACAATTGTTGGCGCAGGCCTAAGGCGGGTAAATTCATGATCAATGCAAAAATCCGGACCTCGATTGTGCTGACTTTGGGCCTGATTCTCATCGCTCAGATGGCATTTATTCCAGTTCTACTCAGTATTATTTTTGCGATTAGTATTGTGTGTATCTGGATTTTTCTGAAACGTCAGCAGCCATTTCCAAAAACGGGCACTTTTCTGCTGACGGCGTTGGCACTCGGCAGTATTTATTTGAGCCATCATAGTTTTATCGGTGTTGAGGCTGGGGTAGCAGTTTTATCTACTTTTTTATTTGCTAAATCACTGGAAAGTAAAAATAAACGTGACCTGATTATTCTGTTTAATTTTGCCCTGTTTGTTGCTGCCAGCTCATTCCTATATAGCCAATCTTTTGGGATGGCGATCGTGATTGTGCTGTGTTTAATCAGCTGTCTGATTGGCCTGTACCGGATTCAAACCAGTGAGTTTGAACAGGAGCAGATCACTCAGCGCGCAGCATTGCAACAGGATGCCAAGCATGTGGGCAAGTTTATCTTGTACGCCGTTCCATTTTTCATTTTGCTATTTATTTTCTTTCCGCGCTTGCCGCCACTTTGGCATATTCCCATTCCTGAAAATAAAGGCGTGACCGGCATTGGCGACAGTATGTCACCTGGGGATATTGCCGAATTATCCCAATCTAGTTCACTGGCTTTCCGGATTATTGGTGATGTCAGCAAGCTTCCGCCGCGCTCAGAACTCTATTGGCGAGCCTTGGTGCTAGATGAATATGACGGGCAACGCTGGACCAGCAGTTTCGTCAATCAGCAGCCTTTAATGCGACAACCGATGGATACCTCACCCGTACCTACAGGCTGGAACTACCAATATCTGGCTGCGGATCCTTCGGTGTTCTGGATCATGGGGTTGGAAAAATCGATACCTGTGGAACGCCGTTATTATAACCGTCAGGATTGGAGCATTGTACCGAGACGGCTCACGCAACGTGTTGAACCGATTCCGTTACAGTGGGTCGGGACAGCATATGATCCTCAGGCTTTGCCAACGCAATATATCGAGCGAACGAATACTCAGGTGCAGCGCCGACTTGACCCGCGAGCGCAACAATTAGCACAACGTCTCTATACGCAAAGTGCAGAAGATCCTCGGCGTTATGTACAGAAAGTCTTGAACTGGTATCAGCAGAATAATTTTGTTTATACCTTAAAGCCGGGCCAATTAGGACAAAACCGGATTGATGAGTTCCTGTTTAATTCCCGGCAAGGCTTTTGTGAACACTATGCCTCGAGTTTCGTGATGTTGATGCGTTATGTCGGGATTCCTGCACGGGTGGTCACCGGCTATCAGGGGGGGGAGTTGGCACCAGATCGCATGAGCTGGGAAGTCCGGCAGCTCGATGCGCACGCCTGGACAGAAGTCTGGATTGACCAGAAATGGCAACGCTTTGATCCAACCGCAATGATCACTCCACAGCGTATAGATGATGGTATGCAAAATCTGCTTTCTCAGGATGCATGGGTATCGGCAAATCAGTCGATCTGGAACTCGCAGCATAATCTATGGATCACCAAACTACGTGTTTGGAGCGATTATGCCAGCTACCAATGGCAAAGTAAGGTGGTGGGTTATAATGCAGAATCACAACAGAGCTGGTTATCAAAATTAGGACTCGGTTCAGTTTATTCGAGTGTCATAATTTTACTGGGCAGTATTGCACTATTGATTTTGGCCTATATCTTCAGAATTTATCTAAAAGCCCGACAGGCGCAATCTCCATTTGATCGTGCGATTCAACAGCTGAATCAATCTCTAACTGATCATCTCAAAAAACAGCCTGCAGAAACTTTTCATCACTGGATGCAGCGTTTATCTCAACAGGTTCAGATTGAAAACCAGACTGCCTTTATTCAAGCTATACAGGTTTTTGAAAAAAATCTTTATTCGGGAACCCCAATAACTGAACAAGAATTGAAAAAATTCAAGGATTTGCTTAAAACTTGCGCGGACGTTTTAAAAACTAAATGAAAAGGCTTGTTTTCGGTCGGAAAAATTTATAATATGCCAAGCATTCTAGGTGTATAGCTCAGTTGGTTAGAGCGCTACGTTGACATCGTAGAGGTCAGCAGTTCGAGTCTGCTTATACCTACCAAGATTCTAAACGTTATGTTATAAGGGTTTTAAGCGAAAACAGTAGCTTAAAGCCCTTTTTTAATGCCTTGAGTAAAGTGAGCCGTTATCCGCACTATCTGCAAAACCCGTATTTTATGCAGTTATTGCCGTTAAATTTACGTCAAGTTTACGTCAAGAATTTTGGAAATTACGTCATGAAATTACCCAAGCCCAGAAAGCGCGGTTCGGCCTACTACATTGAACTAATGATCAATGGAAAACGTTCTTCAGCAACTCGTGATACCGCAAAAGAATGTGAGCAAGGGGTAGCTCAAAAGATGCTTGAAGCGAAGGTCAATCAGATGGCGGAAGACTTGAGCATAAAACAGTACTATCCCTTCAAAACACTTTTTCATAAATACTATGATGAGCATGGCCGTAAACTTCGCGGATCCAAATACGTCAAAGAACAATTAGCGCCGTTTGATGAAAAGTTTGGTGTACTGGCAGATATGTCTATTCATGACATTTAGCTTAAATATTTCAGCTCAAAGTGCCGCAAATTAATAAATTGATTGAAGTGCTGCACTTGCGTTGTATTCGGCTGGAATAGGCTGATCAGCCACAGGCAGATTCGCAGTGTAGGTTCAGTCAATTTTTTATCACGCACAGCGCTTGCTTCATGCTAGATGACATCTTCTAGGGTTTGCGCATCGTAAGATGTTGCTGATGCTGATATGCCTTAAAGAAGAAAGGTAAGAGCAGATAGATCTGTATAAATGTTTGGGCCTGCAGCATTTCGGCTTGTATGACTTTTTTACGTTGGTCACTACGGCGCTCGCTGGCGAACTTAAGGTTTTTTGGCATGGACTTTTATTATTTTTATAATCAGTCTTCATGATAAAAGTAAATTGTTGATCCTAACCGTTTGATCAAAAACCTGGGAATAAACTGCAGGATTTTTGTTGGAAAAGTCGCAATTTTGATAGGGCTAAGTGCAGAATTAAAACGGATTAAAGCTCTTAATGATATGAAAAATAATAGTTTTTATTTCAAAAAAATCTCTAGGGTTTTCGGTTATATTGAATTATTTCAATAGTACATCTTCAGATTGTAGATAAGGCCTTACCAGATACAAAGACTGCATCGGGTAAGTAGTTTAATTAATGGTTACTCGATTTGACCATAACTTTATTCTGATACATCTTTGCATCTGCTTCTTTGATAGCTTCAGCTAACCCAAAGGTTGGATTACGCATTGCAAAGCCAATTGCAGCACTAATTCCAACTTTTGTAAAAGTATTTTGAATTCTTGATGCAAGCTTCTTCGCATGCTCTAAGTTAGTTTCAATGGTCATCACAGCAAACTCATCACCCCCTAAGCGAGCGATAATATCATTACTACGTACCGTGTTTTTGAGAGCTAAAGCCATTCTTTGAATGAGCTCATCACCTGCAGCATGACCCAGAGTATCATTTGTGATCTTAAGATCATTAAGGTCTATCATAAGAATAGCAGTAGGGTGACCATAACGCTTACAGCGCTCTTCCTCTTTGATAATAAGCTCATCCCAAGCACGACGATTGAAAAGTCCAGTCATTGGGTCGGACATTGCTTCTATTTCAAAACGCTCAGCTTTACGTATGTACTCAGCAGCTTTCATATCAGCTTGAATCGTATAACTGAGTACCTTTGCTATCAACTCGAATAATGGAGCATCTTCAACAAGAATTTTAGGTTGAGGTTCGGGATCAATTGCACATAGAGTGCCAAAAAGAGAGCCATCTTCTTTATACAGAGGTTGGCCGATATAGGCTTTAATTGAGACTAGGTGATTTATAGGTGCATCTGCGTAAACTTGAATATCAGGTGAATAGGGAGCAATACGAGGCATATTACTTTGTACCATGTGTGAGCAGAATGAGTCTGCCCAATGAAATACTTGTCCAGGCTTAACGTTATAGCCATTATCTTCACTCAATAATACAATCCAGTCGTCACCCTCAGTACGAGTAATCATCCACAATTTGAAGCCAAAGCGTTGAGATAAGAATTTTAAAATGGCTTGGCCAGCTTCTTCAAAGTTATTAAAGTTAATATTATTCATGAAGTGAACCTACTGCAACAGTAAGAATATATATGCGAAATACCCAATATATGAGTAATTCTTATAAACGGGAGCCTAAAATAGGTATTATATAGAAATGTGTGAAATTTATACTAAAAATAATACTTAAAGAAATTTATTTTTATAATGAAATTTAAAATTAGCCTGCGGTTAGAAATACCAAGATGTAATTTTCTTATTACTTATGAAAAAATGCAATCACTGCCATTATAGCTGCGATATTCATAAGTATTAGAAATATATAAAAAGTCATAATGAATCGAAGCTACCAAAAAATTTTCAAAATTATAGTTCTAAAGAAGCATTTTAAATGTATCTTAATTATTAACAACGAAAGGAAATTGTAAAGTCGAAAGGAAAAGTGTCTAACCCTTTATATTATAATAATATTTATATTAATTTAGTGATTTATCCAAATCATTCAACAGTTTATCTTCATTGTACGCATTGGGGGGGAGAATCTTATAAGAGCTGGTATATAGTTTCCTTTAAATTTTTTGGGATAAGCTTCACATATAAGAAAAAATATAAAGTTTATTGTTATTTAACTTTGAATTATATAGAGAATCTTATAAAAGAGAACTCGTACATATCGGATTGTTTAATATGAACTTAGAAAAATAAGAGATTAAAATCATGTCATCGTTTCTAATAATTATAGGATTTATATGATGTTTTACAGGGATAATTTTTAGACCACATATTTCCCATAAAAAGGTCAAGAATTATATGGCTGCAAAAGCTGCTGGCTTCTTATGTATGTTACCAAGAGTATTTCTATTTTGTCTTAGATCTTATTTAACATAAATCCCCACGCTAGGGGGACTCGATTCTAGTCTTAAAAAACTTCGTAATTACATACTTCTATTCTTGAAATAAAATCGAGAGGCATTGTCAGTCTCTCAGCTGTAATAGTTTCAAAATGAACCCAGATAGCAGCATCTCTATTCTCAAAACTAATACTTACAAGTTTAACTAAGTCGTAAGGTTCAACATTATGGGTCAAGATAATATTATAGAGGTGATCTGAGCGTACGTACGAAATAAGCATTTGATGGATAGTTAATTGCTCTTTACTGCTTAACTCACTGTAATTACTTAGTTCTGGTAAATCATTTTGAATATTCACTTCAATCCTTAACAATCTTAAATTTTCTGTAGAAAACGGCGATTTTATCAATTTAGACAACGCTGAATATATTGGCTTTTGTTAATTCTTTCTAAATCTTATTCTCGCTCGATAAACATAGCGTATACAGTTAACTACCTGACCTACAAATATACATTGGTTGTTTAACTCAATAATATTTGGCTTGAACTCTGGACTTAGAGCCTGAAGATATCTTTTTCCATTTGTCTCAATAACTAATTTTTGAAAGTAGCATCATCACCGTAACGAACCATAATAATGTCATCAGATTGCATGTCTCCGTAATAAGCATCCGGATCAACTGGACTGCTCCCAGTATCCTAGACATAAGACAGCCTCATTTTGAAACTGTTTCCAATGGTTTTAGAGTCCTCATCTCAGATTTTATTCATAAAGCACATATATTTTATATTGCGAATATGCGTATATTCATATATAAAACTATGATTCATTGATAAGAGGGAAGCTCATGAATCAAATGCCAAAAGTCCAAATTTATCATAACCCGGCCTGTGGCACCTCACGCAATACGCTGGCGTTAATTCGCAATGCGGGAATTGAGCCGGAAGTGATCGAATATCTGCTTACGCCACCCTCGAAAGATCAGCTGGTCAACATGATTCGGGATGCCGGTTTGACGGTTCGTGAAGTGCTCCGTAAAAATGTCGATCCCTACACCGAGCTGAATCTGGATGATGCCGGCTGGAGCGATGAGAAACTGCTGGATACCATGCTGCAACATCCGATCCTGATCAATCGCCCGTTGGTGGTTACCGAGTTTGGAACCCGATTATGCCGTCCATCGGAAGTGGTACTGGATATTCTGCGTTTGCCACAATTAAAAGCCTTTGCCAAAGAAGACGGTGAAATCATCGTGGATGAACAGGGCAATCGGGTAAAATAAAGTGTCCCCCCATGCGAAAAAGCTTCAACTTGATTGGAGCTTTTTTATCTGAAAAACACATTGACGATGACCTATATCGGAAAAAGCGGGAAATTGTTCAAGCGAGCGCTTTCTGGTAGGCATATTCTGATCTGGATATCATTTTTGACAGGTCATCTTTACCATATATATGGATATGTGTATATTTGCATAAAAAATGGGAGCAATTATGGACCACGTTCAGTTTTTTAAATGTTTATCTGATGAAACACGTCTCAGTATTGTCCTGCTAATTGCACAAAACAAAGAGCAATGCGTCTGTGATCTGACCGATAAACTGCAGTTAAGCCAGCCGAAAATTTCACGTCATCTGGCCTTGTTACGTTCTTGTGGTTTACTCAACGATCGCCGGCAAAGCCAGTGGGTGTACTACAGCATTAATCAGCAATTGCCGGCCTGGTGTTTTGAAATTCTGGACGTGCTAAAAGCTAGTGAGGTTCCGGTTTTATTTGATTCTTCCGCTCTATCGATTCAGAGCCATTGCGAGTAAGTTTTCATGAAATTTTTGTTTTTATGTACGGGGAACAGTTGCCGCAGCATTCTCTCTCAAGTGTTGTTCAATAGCCGTGCGCCAGAAGGCTGGGTCGCTTACAGTGCCGGCAGCAAACCTTCCGGTCAGGTGCATCCCTTGACGCTTGAAACCCTGCACAATCTGGGCTTGTCGACTGAAGGCTTATCCAGCAAAAGCATTGATGCCTGTGAACAGTATCAGCCAGACGTGGTGATTACCGTCTGTGATGCGGCTGCACAGGAAGCGTGTCCTCTTTATCTTGGCGGAGCGATCAAGGCGCACTGGGGCCTGTCTGATCCGTCCCATTTAGAGGTGGATAAAGAAGAAAAAATGAAAGCCTTTATGAGCACTGTTGAACATATCAATCGTCGCTTGGATGCTTTGTTTAAACTTAACGTAAATGAGCTTTCTCGCTCGCAATTGATTGCAGCGATTAATCAAATTTCGAATGTTGAGTAAGTCACATGTCTGAAAAACGCATGTCCTTTTTAGATCGCAACCTGACGCTCTGGATTTTTATTGCCATGGCGTTAGGCATCGCCATAGGAAACTTTTTTCCTCAAGCATCGGTTGCTCTGGATCAATTCAGTATTAATTCAGTCAATATTCCAATCGCGATTGGTCTGATTCTGATGATGTATCCACCCCTGGCAAAAGTGGATTATGCGACCTTGCCGCAAGTGTTTAAGGATAAGAAAACCCTGACGCTATCTTTAATTCAAAACTGGTTGATTGCTCCGGTACTGATGTTTGCGTTGGCTGTGATTTTTTTGCATAGCTATCCAGAGTATATGACAGGCGTGATCCTGATTGGTTTAGCTCGATGTATCGCCATGGTACTGGTGTGGAATGGTCTGGCCTGTGGTGATAACCAATATGTTGCAGCATTGGTGGCGTTTAACAGTATTTTCCAGATTTTATTCTTCAGTACCTATGCCTGGTTATTCCTGACCTTCCTTCCGCCATATTTTGGTATTGAAGCTCAAGTGATCAATCTTAGCTTCTGGACCATTACCCATGCTGTTCTGGTTTATCTTGGAATTCCGTTCTTATTGGGTTTCTTAACGCGCTTAATTTTGGTGAAACAAAAAGGCGTAGAATGGTATCAAAACAAGTTCATTCCAAAAATCAGCCCGCTGAGTTTGATGGCTTTGCTGTTTACGATTTTGGCGATGTTTAGCTTAAAAGGGGGTGATGTCGTAAGTCTTCCACTGGAAGTTTTACGCATCGCGATTCCTTTAATCATTTACTTTGTGGCCATGTTCTTTATTAGCTTCTTTATGAGTAAATGGATGGGCAATGATTATCCAAAAACTGCTGCAATCTCATTTACTGCGGCTGGAAATAATTTTGAATTATCACTTGCAGTCGCTATTGCAACTTTTGGTATCGCTTCGCCAGTTGCTTTTACCACGATTATTGGGCCATTGGTTGAAGTACCTGTGTTAATTGCTTTAGTGAGTGTTTCACTGTGGCTAAGAAAGAAATATTTTAAAGAGGCTTGATCCGATGAACCTGCCTAACGTAGATCCAAATCTTATTGAACAACCCACCTTTGAAAAAGTCCAAGCCAAAGAACTAGCTCATCCTCCTCGGATTTTACTGCTCTATGGGTCTAATCGGGAACGTTCTTACAGTCGCCTTGCAGTTCTTGAAGCTGGTCGAATCCTTGAATATTTTGGGGCAGAAGTAAAAATCTTCCATCCGAAAGGGCTACCTTTACCGGAAGATGCTGATACTGAACATCCAAAAGTAAAAGAACTGTATGAGCTTCTGGCATGGGCTGAAGGTATGGTGTGGTGTTCACCGGAACGCCATGGTTCTATGAGTTCCATCTTTAAATCGCAGATTGACTGGATTCCTCTGGCAGGGGGTGCAATTCGTGCCACTCAGGGAAAAACCCTTGCCTTGATGCAAGTCAGTGGGGGATCACAGTCCTTTAATAGTCTGAACCAGATGCGTGTTTTGGGGCGTTGGATGCGGATGATCACGATTCCAAATCAGTCTTCAATTCCAAAAGCATTCCTGGAATTTGAAGAAGATGGACGAATGAAGCCATCAGCATTCTATGACCGGATTGTCGATGTGATGGAAGAACTGTATAAGTTTACTTTACTAACCCGTGGGCAAAGTGCTTATTTGACCAACCGTTATTCGGAACGCAAGGAATCGGCTGAAGAGCTTTCCAAACGGGTAAATCAGCGTAGTTTATAAATTCTAGGTGATCAGAGAGACTGAAAAGTATCTTGAGCAATCGAAGGCTAATTTAAACGCTTGAAAATTTTATGAAATACGCCCAGTCTGATAAGCAGGCTGGGTTTTTATTTGATGACAATAAAGAAGGGGGGAAATATTTTGGCTCAATTACAAGCTGAAGTTGATGTGATCATCATCGGTGGTGGACAGGCCGGTTTGTCCACGGCTTATTTCTTAAAGCGTAAGAACATTCCGTTTATCATCCTAGATGATCAGCCTCAGCCTGGAGGTGCCTGGCAGCATGCCTGGGAGTCCTTGCGCCTTTTCTCCCCGAATAGCTGGAGTTCGCTGTCAGGCTGGATGATGCCGGCGACCGAACAGACCTATCCGACCCGCAATGAGGTGATCGATTATTTGACCGCCTATGAGCAGCGCTATCACTTTCCTGTAGTTCGTCCGGTGCGTGTGGAACGCGTGGAAAGTAAGGGCCAGTATTTAGAGGTTTATGCCGGGGAACAATCCTGGAAAGCCAAAGCGGTGGTAAGCGCTACAGGGACATGGAGCCAACCATTTATTCCCGAGTATGCCGGCCGTGAGCATTTTCAGGGCGTACAACTGCATTCCGCAGATTATAAAAATGCTGAGTTATTTAAAACCAAGAAAGTCATGGTGGTGGGTGGCGGTAACTCTGGTGCACAAATCTTGGCAGAAGTATCTCAGGTGGCCGAAACGCTTTGGATCACCCAGACACCGCCGCAGTTTCTGGCAGATGATGTCGATGGCCGTGTCCTGTTCTTAAGGGCGACTGAGCGCCTGAAAGCCCAGCAGGAAGGTAGAAAGATTGAGCAGCCCATTGGGGGGTTGGGTGATATTGTCATGATTGATTCAGTTAAAGATGCACGTGAGCGAGGCATTTTGCAGAGCAGGCGTCCATTTTCAGCTTTTACAGAACATGGCGTGATTTGGGAAGATGGCAGCACAGCGCATGTGGATGTGGTGATCTGGTGTACAGGATTTAAGGCGGCGCTGAATCACCTCAGCAGCCTCGGAATCATCCAGCCGGACCAGACCATTGCGGTTCAGAATGGCCGCTCTGTTCAGGTACCAAATTTATGGCTGGTGGGCTATGGAGAATGGACCGGTGCTGCTTCGGCCACGCTGGTCGGGGTTTCCCGGACAGCTCGGGCAGTAGCGGAAGACATCGCTGCATTTTTGGCCTGAGAGGATTTGATCCTGATTCAGTCGAGTGGATTGAGTGAATAGTATCTGTCTGCAACGAGCGTCATACCCGATGGTCTGATGCTCGTGATGATACGCTTGCATTGACGTTCGAATTTAATCAGGTAACTTATGCCCACAATGTGGACAGAAGAAATATTTGTTTTTTTCCTGCTCGAGTTGTTCTTTCTTACGCTCATGAATAAGTTCTAACAGGATATCCTGCATTTGTTCTTTGCTCAGTCCGACTTCTTTACGTAAAATTTCAATTTTTTCTTGATCTTCAATTAAGTCAATTTCTGCATCATCGAGCAGTTCACGAAATCTTAATTCCAGTTTGTGCTTGCGCTGTCTCAGCTCATTGGCCAGACCATTTGCCAGAATACCCGCAGGAAGCGCTGCCAGACCCACCCCTAAAATAGTAATTAAAGCCCCTAGAAAGCGGCCTAAGGGGGTGATTGGTGTCACATCGCCATAGCCGACCGTGGTCAGTGTCACCACTGCCCACCACATGGATGCAGGGATGGAGCTAAAGACTTCTGGTTGAGCCTTATTTTCAACCACATATACTCCAGCCGCCGCGATGATGATCATGATCAGCAGGATAAAAATAACCGCCTGAAATGAGCCCTTTTCGCGCTTGATCACCCGCAATAAAATCTGCAGGGAGACGAAATAACGGGTTAATTTGAGTAATCTGAATAATCGAAGGATTCGCAGGAAGCGTAAATCGAGATGCACAAAGAAGTTAATATAGGCCGGGAGAATCGCCAACAGGTCAATGATGGCACCGCCACTACGGATCCATAACCATCGGTTTTTCCATGCACCTTCAAAGGGGTCTTTTTCCGCAATGGCCCAAAATCTTAATAAATATTCCAGGGTAAAAATAAAAATCGAGAATAATTCAAAGGCATCAAACAGCAGCTGATAGGATTGATAGAGGTCATTGATCGATTCAAGTAAAACGGCAGCAGTATTCCCAATAATCAATATAATCAGAAATATATTGATGACGCGACTTAAGATGCTTTCGTGTTCTTCATTATGCAAATTGTCATAAATAAATCTGCGAAGCTGATACCAGGCCTTGAATTCCATAACAGTGCATTACGGTGCGATAAGATGCTTTGAGTTTAGCGCAAGCCTGGGCATCGAAAGGAAATTTTTAAAAAATTAATCAGAACTGTGGGGCGGTGATTATCCGGGATTTTTAGGACTGAAGCGAGTGTGCACGATTCTAAAATCCCCAAAGCGTTCTGCTAAATCTCGCCATGGAATACCTGAACGATACCGATACAATACTGCTTCAACAAATAGCCTGCTGTCTTTGGAAGTCTCCAACAGTACTTGCTCGTCCGGGCAACAGATCCTTAATCAGTTCCCACTGATCATCTGTTAATGCATAGCGTTTAGTCATGAAAAAATAATGAGGACAGATTAGATTTTCTTAAGCTAATTGATGACAGGTCCCAGTTGCATCAAGTGATCTTTACCTCTGGCGTTTTTGTTTTCATAGAGGGGTCTTATTATTTTTATACCTGTCCCTATGCTAAAAATTAAAAGTGCGTTGTGATCGCCTGATCAGAACATTGGGAATACATCGAGGGTTTTTGTTGGAAAAAGTGTGTTTTTAAAAAATAAGAAAGAATGATTTAAAATAGTAAGTGTTAGATAGTTTCTTGAAAATTCTATATTTTTATCAATAGAAATCTCTTTGGTTTTTAGCCATATTGTATTTTTTTATGTCCAAGCTTGCAGGTCACGCTTAGACACATCGCACTTGATTTTAATGCGAAGCCCATAAGGCTGTCGGGCATTGAAAGAGAGCTGATAGCCATACTGTTTTAATAGGTTAGCGGTCAATGCCAGTCCCAGACCATGGCCGTGCTGCTGAGCAGATTTGCGCCAGAAGCGTTGTCCTAAATGTTGAATATCTTCTGTTGTAAGTTGTTGTCCATCATCTTCAATCACCAGGCCATCAGACTGCATGGAAATCCAGATATAGGCAGCCTGTGCATGCAGCAATGCATTTTCAAGCAGATTTTTCAGTACCGTATACAGCACAAATTCAGGCAGCTGAATTTCGCCCAAGTTGTCCCAGTTCACCTGTGTTTTTTCATTCATTTCTGGATAGTGTGTACCTAAGTCTGCAAGTACTTTCTCAAGTGTGGGGCGAAGCCAGATGGTCTCAGTCATTTCCTGGAGACTGTTTTCTGATTGGGTCAGTAATAAAAGCTGTTCGAGTAACAGCGTATAACGCCGGATGCTCTCATTGGCCTGCTGCAAATTGTGCTGAATGGTGTTAGGCAGGTTCTGCTGCTGACTGATCAGCTGGGCCAGTTGTACATGGGTTTTAATTGCGGTCAGGGGACTGCGTAATTCATGTGCAGCATAGGCACTAAAGGCTTTCTCCTGTTGCAGACTGTCATTAATTTTCTGAATCAACTGCGTGGAATTGTTGACAAAAGGCTGTACTTCCTGGGGAATGCTTGCAGGCTTGAGCTGCATTAAAAAATCTGCCGCCTCTGAATAGTTAAGGTTTTTCTGGTTCAGGTATTGACTGAGCTGATCCAAAAACCGGAACTGTCTGCGGATAATAAAGATGATCAGGGCAATACAGATCAGCAGTGAGAAGACCAAGGGAACCAGTACCGACTGCAGAATCTGCTGTAGTAGCGTATCCCTCAAGAACATACGTTCTGCCGCCACTACCTGAATATCACCACGACGCAGAACATAACTGCGCCATTCTGTATTATCCTGCTGCCAGGTGCTGAATCCTTGTGGTCGCTGGCTTAAATTTGGGGGGGCACCGCGTGTTTTGGCAATCACCTGATTGCCTAACGAGATGTCAGAGCTAAAAAGAGAGACTTCACAGGCAATTAACTGGTTTGCATCATCATTCTTGGCTAATTTGGATAATGTTGCATCCCCCAGACTATCCAGTGGTAACTGCTGAATCAGCCGGGCAACCATTTGTGCAGATGCCGATAAGCGTTGATCCAGTGTGTCTTGTAAGCGTTGTTTCAGGTCAATATACAGCCATGAAAATACTGCACTCCACAGCACAATAAACATGGCCAAAAGGCTCATGACCAAACGCCATTTCAAGCTGTGACTAAACATGACGCTGCTCAAACGGTTTGAAAATATATCCCACACCACGAATGGTCTGAATTAAATCTGGATGCAGTTTTTGTCTCAGGTGATAAATGTGTACATTCAGGGCATTGCTCTCTATAGAGTCCTGAAAACCATAGAGCTTGTCAATAAGCTGTTCATTTTTCAGGATCTGGTTGGGGTGGCTCATCAGGGTTTCCAGCAGGCTGAATTCACGGCGAGATAAATTCACGGTCTGGTCTTGATAGATCACAGTCTGGGTATCCCGATTTAGAACCAGTTCATCAAATTGCAGGGTATTGGAGGCAAAGCCGCGGTGGCGACGGGTGAGGGCATGAATCCGGGCAATCAGTTCCTCCAGTTCAAAGGGTTTGGTCAGATAGTCATCGGCACCGGCATTCAGGGCCTGAACACACTGATCGGTCCGCAGCCGCGCCGTCAATACCAGTACCGGGAGATCAATCTGGTCGCGCCGCCAGCTGTGCAGCAAGTCCAGGCCATCCTGATCCGGCAGGCCTAAATCCAGTAAACACAAATCGACTGCACTATGCCGGATAAAATAATCTGCAGCACGTGCGTTACTGACATGCTCCACTGAAATATTCAGATAGTTCAGAGCAGCACAAATGCTCTGTGCGATATAGGGATCATCCTCAACCAATACAATAAACATAGAACATCCTGATCAAACTGCCATTATTTTATAAATGATTTGGGCTGTTAATGTTGCCTTAATTTTAGTTTTTCAATAATGCAGTCCTAACAGGAGGAGATCAGCTGGATGTTGACGTGGATATTGGGTGCCGTGATCGGCGGTGGAATCATGACGGGAACTGCACATGCAGACTTTTTACCACCAGATCAGGCATTTCAGTTTCAGGTGGTTTCTACAAGCCAGGATCAGGCAGAGCTTAGCTGGAAAATCGCAGATGGCTATTACTTGTATCATGACCAGCTTAAAGTGTCTCATCAGCAGACCCCAGTCAAGTTGGCACTGCCCAAACCCGAAGACAAAGATGACCCCAATTTCGGTTTGACCCAGGTCCATTATGGGCAAGTCAAAACCAATATGAAGGTTCAGCCCAACCAGAAGTTTGTGGTGCAGTGGCAGGGCTGTGCAGAAAGCGGTTTATGTTATCCGGTACAACGCACCACAGTAAAAACTGATGCAGATGGTTTATTTCCAGCGCAAAACTTGAGCAAAACCCCAAAACTGCTGACCAGCACTGTACCGCCAGAAGCAAACGAAAAAATTCTGACTGCTCAGAAAGATGAGCTCCAAGCTATAGAGCAAACTCCAAGTACAGATAAAGCATTGACCGAAGAAAAGGTAGAGGAAATACAAGTCGCTGCAGTTTCTGAACCTGTGGTGCAGCCTGAGGTGGAATTAACAGAGAAAAATGACCAGCTCATTGCAGACCCTAAAAATCAAACTTCGTCAGCAGGCATGAATAGCCAGTGGAAC
Source organism: Acinetobacter lwoffii (assembly GCF_024129685.1). GTDB lineage: Bacteria > Pseudomonadota > Gammaproteobacteria > Pseudomonadales > Moraxellaceae > Acinetobacter > Acinetobacter lwoffii_X. Next base: position 46,067 of record NZ_JAMXXL010000004.1, read on the forward strand.
AATGACCAGTATTTTTTAAGTCTGCTGTCAGAACAAGGTCTGTTAATTAATGCCCTGATTTTTCTCGGGCTTGGCATTCTGCTGGCATTTTTACCATGTTCTTTACCTTTAATTCCAATTTTAACGGGAATTCTGGTTCAGCAGCACCGGGGCTACCGTGCGGCACTGATTGCACTGGTTTTCGTTTTGGGTATGGCACTGGTCTATGCGGTCATGGGACTTGCTGTGGCACAGCTCGGTTACAGTTTTCAGCGCTGGTTTCAAAGTCCGGTATTCATCAGTATTTTCAGCATTCTGTTTGTTTTGTTCGCACTTAATCTGTTCGGAGCATTTCAGCTGTCCTTACCCCAAGGCATGTTGCAGCGTCTGGATCAATGGCAGCAAAAGCAGAAGGGTGGCACGCTGATTGGTGCCGGTCTTATGGGCATGATCGCGGCACTGATTGTCGGGCCATGTATGAGTGCACCGTTGGCCGGTGCCTTAATCTATGTGTCTCAGCTTAATCAACCAATGCTGGGAGCCAGTTATCTGTTCGTCTTAGGCCTTGGGCTGGGCTTGCCACTATTTATTGCTGCCGTATTTGGGTCCCATCTTTTACCCAAGCCTGGTATCTGGATGGATCGCCTGAAGTTTAGTTTTGGCTTTGTCATGCTGGCGCTGGCCTTGTATTTCGCCCGTCCACTATTGCCCGGCATTTTATACCTGAGCCTTTTGGGTGTGGTACTGATCACCTGTTCAGGCTACTTCTTGTTCAAGATGCTGCCTCATGTGCATCGGTCTGTAGCGAAAATAGGCCTGATGCTGCTCAGTGGTTTACTGGTCTATGCAGGAGGCATGCAGCTCTACCATGTCTGGAGTCAGGTACAGGTGGCCCATGTAGAATCACGGCTTGAATGGCAGAAGGTCAGTACCGCCGCACAATTGCGACAGGTTTTAGTTAAACATCCTGCACACCCGGTGGTGATTGATGTCTATGCAGACTGGTGTGTGGCCTGTCAACCGATTGAAAAGGATGTGATTCCACGTAGTGATGTCCAGACGGCTTTACAAAATGTGGTTCGTATCAAATTAGACCTGACCCACTATCATCCAAGTCAGGATGAGCTGCTAAAAGAATGGCAAATCCTCGGACCACCCACCTTCATATTTCTAAATGCAGCGCATCAGGAACAGCGAGACTTGCGTTTAACCGGAAGCTTTAGCGCGACACATTTACTAGGCACATTGCAGCAACTGCAAGGAGAGCAACCATGATGATTTCCAGTGATGCACTGCATCTGGGACCTTTGATGTTGCCCTGGGCACTTATTATTGTTGCCACTGGCTTGATGCTGTTATCTGCCATCCTGTTTGGATTAGCCAGAAAGTATTCATGGTCTAAACAGCAGCTTGGGAAAAGTCAGGATTTGCTCTGGAGCAGTTTTTTGCTGGGGATGCTGGGTGCGCGTCTTATTTTCGTTCTGCTCAATGCCGAGCTGTATTTTGCAGCACCCATCGACATACTGAAAATCCAGGACAAAGGTTTCCATTTATGGGGAGGGGTGCTGCTTGGTGCTTTGTGGTATGTCATTCGAAACAGACAGCTGCAGACCAGATTTAAAGCCATCTTGTTGATCATATTGGTACTCTGGATCGGGCTTGGGCTCGCGTTCAAATCCAGTCTAAAAACTGAAGCAGCGTTTCCTGATCTCGCCTTTGCTGGACTAGAACAGGAGCGTCTGGGTACAGACAAGGTTTCACTCAGCCAATTCATTGGCCAGCCCACGGTAATTAATTTGTGGGCGAGCTGGTGTCCGCCGTGTCACCGTGAAATGCCGGTGTTGGCTAAAGCAGCCAAGCAGCATCCTCAAGTGAATTTTGTCATGCTCAATCAGGGTGAGGAGGTAGCCACCGTAAATGCCTATTTAAGAAAACATCAGTTTCAATTTAAACATGTCCTGCTGGACCCATATGGTGAACTACCCCAGCAGCTGAATAGTTTCGGCCTGCCAACGACGCTGTTTTTTAATGCTCAAGGTCAGCTGGTCGAGCGGCATATGGGGGAACTCAGTCCGGCCATGTTGCAGCAATATTTAAACAGGATTTCAGATCAACCTTAAAAAACGGAAGGACGTAGTATGAATAAAATTAACCAGGTGCTTGGTGCAGGCATGTTTCTGATCATGAGCATGCACACGCAGGCAAATATTAAACAGAATATTGAAAAACAGGGCTTTGTGTTTGTAAAACAGATTCCGGCACCACAAGGAATGACCGGCTGGGTGGGGCATGAAGACCAGTACTCCAATACGGTATTTATCTCCAATGATGATAAATACTATATCAAGGGCGAACTGTTTGATGCACAAGGGAAAAGCCTTTCCAATGAGCAGATTGAAAAGCATATGAAAAAAGCGGTATTGGACGATGTATGGAAAACCCTGGAAAAATCGACCTGGATCCAGGATGGCAAGCCAGATGCACCACGGGTGGTTTATGTCTTTTCCGATCCGAATTGCCCATATTGCTATAAATTCTGGCAGGCGGCCCGACCTTGGGTAGAATCAGGGAAGGTACAGCTGCGTCATATTCAGGTCGGTGTGATCCGTGAAGAAAGCCGTGGCCAGGTGGCAACACTATTGAATTCGAAAGATCCAGCGGCAGTTTTTAATGATATAAACAAGAATAAAGGCAAAAAGCAGCTCAAGAAAATGGAAAAGATTCCTGTCGAAATTGCTGCAAAAATTGATGCCAACCAGGCCCTAATGGGGAAATACGGCTTTTTCTCCACACCGTCGATGGTCTGGAAAAACAATCAGGGTGAATTTAAATCTGCTCAAGGCCTGGCGATGGATGTCAAGGAAATTTTTGAACAATAATATTTTAACTACATGATAGAAAAGTAATTTTTACTTAAAACATCTATACATGATAGGGAGGCAGATTTACATTGGAGGATAGGCTAAGCATGAAGAGCAGATAAGATATGTCAAATTTGGATGATCCACGGGTACTGCTTGCTTTGGAACGAACCGCTCTGGCGTGGAACCGGAGTGGTTTGGCATTAATTGCTTTTGGTTTTGTGATTGAAAAATCCAACCTGCTAGTGCAACTGGTGGACCCAGACACTTATGCACAGAAAATAGCTTATTCACAATGGTTGGGAATTGCGGTGATTGTATTTGGTATGTTGGTGAATTTCGCCTCAATCCTGCAATATCGACGGGGTTTGACATCACTGCGACCGCCGGAATTTATTGAAGGTTATTACACCCAGTATCCCGTATGGCTAAATCTGTTTACTGCTTTTAGCGGACTGCTTCTGATCATTTCTTTTTGGCTGCACTAAGAAGAGGGCTGGGCGCAATACAGCTCGTACAGCTTTTGCATCAGGCTCAAGACCTTGGGGTCACTCAGACGATAGAAAATCTGTTTGCCCTCACGTCGGGTGCCAACCATGTCGGCCTTACGCAGTACAGTCAGCTGTTGTGAAAGTGTAGGTTGATGAATATCGGTAGATTCTTCAATTTCCTGAACATTCATTTCCCCGTCAACCAGGACACATAAGATTTTCAGACGATCAGGATTGGCTAAAACTTTTAGGCATTGGCTGACGAAATCGACCTGTGAAAAATCAATTTTGGCATTTGCAGCAATCATATCCATAGATGTCCTTGAAACCTTTGATGTAACCCATGCAGTTTACACAATTTACCACAAAACTGCTTGATTATTATTTTTTATTATATAATATAAAAAAGTATATTGTATAGAGATTGATTCACCATGCATGACTTCCTCATCGCATTTATTGGCGGTTTAATGCTCGGACTTTCTGTAGTTGGCTATCTTTACGTCAATGGCCGTATTGCAGGGATCAGTGGCTTGATTGGGCAGGTATTAAACTCAAAAACCGTATTTAAAACGCCTGCGATCTGGTTTTTATCAGGTTTGATCCTCACACCGTTTATTTATGGTCTGTTTGTACAACCAGAAATCGAATTGAACGCCAGCCCACTGATGATGATTGTGGCAGGTCTGCTGGTAGGTTTTGGAACACGCTTGGGTTCGGGCTGTACCAGTGGTCACGGAATTTGTGGTATCAGTCGCCTGTCTAAGCGTTCTATTGTCGCGACCATGACTTTTATGTTTGCAGGTTTTGTCGCTGTTTACCTTATCCGTCATATCACAGGAGCATTCTAAAATGAAAAATGTGTTTGCCTTTTTATTTGGTGCGCTGTTCTCTGTGGGATTGATGGTATCGGGCATGTCCAATCCGGAAAAAGTACTCGATTTCCTGGATCTGTTTGGCGATTGGGATGCCAGTCTGGCCTTTGTGATGATGGGCGCGATTACTGTGGCCTTTATTCCCTTCCAGAAAGCATTACGTACGGCGCAACCGAAAACAGTATTTAATGAACCTATTGATTTACCTAAAAATAATCAGATAGATAAGAAGCTGATCACGGGTGCGGTTTTATTTGGTGCAGGTTGGGGCATTGCCGGCATCTGTCCGGCGCCAAGTTTCACTTTGATCGGTTTGGGCCACTATCAAGTGCTCTATTTTATTGTAGCAATGCTGGTGGGTGTATGGATTCACCGTAAATGGTCAGGAGCTTAACGATGTCAAATTTACCTATAGTAAAAGATTTTTTTCACGAAGATACCAATACCTTCAGTTATGTTGTACGTGATCCGGCGACCAAAGCCTGCGCCATTATTGATAGCGTTCTGGATTATGATCCGGCATCAGCAAGTACATCCACTATTCATGCCGATAAAATTATTGCCTATATTAAAGAGCAGGGTTTAACGGTCGAGTGGATTCTCGAAACCCATGTCCATGCTGATCATTTAACTGCAGCGCAATATCTCAAAGAAGAACTGGGTGGCAAAATTGCCATGAGCCAGAAAATTGGTATTGTTCAGGAAACTTTTGGCGCGATTTATCATCTAGATATTAAACAATGGAATGCCCAGCAGCTCTTTGATTATTTATTTGAAGATCATGAGTCGTTCCAAATTGGAACATTGAAAGCCTATAACATTCCAACACCGGGACATACGCCTGCTTGCCTGAGTTATGTGATTGGCGATGCGGTTTTTGTGGGTGATACGTTGTTCATGCCAGATTATGGTACAGCACGTTGTGATTTTCCGCGAGGCAGCGCAGAACAGCTTTATGATTCGGTGCAAAGCCTGTTTCAGTTGCCAGAAGATACCCGGGTCTTTTTATGTCATGACTATCTGCCTGAAACACGTGAATCGTATGTGTGTGAATCTGATATACAGACGCAGAAAAAACAGAATATCCATATTCATCAGGGAATCAGTAAAGCTGAATTTGCTCAGATGCGAAATCAGCGGGATTCAGGACTGAGTATGCCTAAGCTGATTCTACCGGCGATTCAGATCAATATGAAAGCAGGACAGTTTCCTGAGCCAGAACAAAACGGTGTTTCTTACCTCAAGCTTCCTATTAACTACTTCAAATAAGCTTGTGTCGTGATTCAACAAAAAGTTCAACTTTTATTGAATCATTTTTGTGGATAAGGGAGAGGGCGATGTGGGCATTAATACTTGAAGGGCTAGTTATCGGAGTGCTATTGGGTTTGATCGGTGCCGGTGGCGGTATTCTGGCTGTACCTGCACTGATGACGACCCAGGGTTGGACGGTGGCCCAGGCTGCGCCGGTGGGATTGCTTGCGGTCACGCTGTCGGCCTTGGTCGGAACGTTCGAGGATTTGTTCAAGCGTATTGTACGTTATCGCGCTGCCCTCTGGATTGCTCTCATTAGTATTCCTACAGCGCGTTATGGCGTGCATCTGGCCGATATCGTTTCTCCGGTCTGGCTGACGCTGGCTTTCAGTCTGGTCATGCTGATCGTGGCTTACCGGATCTTTTTTAATAAAGTGACCGATCATGGCAATGCACCGTGCAAGGTCAATCAATCGACCGGTCGTCTGATCTGGAATGTCAAAACTGCTTCGTTCCTAGCAGGTATTGGTGTTGTGGCAGGTTTATTAACCGGTCTGTTGGGGGTGGGGGTGGTTTTGTAATTGTTCCAGCCCTGCGTAAATTCACCGACCTTGATATGCGCAGTATCGTTGCGACTTCCCTGATGGTTATTTTCCTGATTGGTGGGGTCAGTATTTCTGCACACGTGCTGGATGGCTTTCAATATCCTGTTTCGGTTACGCTGACCTTTGTCCTGGCCTGTATTGTCGGGATGTTAATTGGACGCAGTCTGATGCAGCGGATTGACAGTAACAAGGTACAGAAAATATTTGCCACTACCGTGGTTGGGGTGGCGATGTATTTAATCTATTCAGCGCTCATGGGCTAAATAGCCAGTTGTAAATTTAAACTCAAACGCTTTCAATCTACCTGAGCATCGTTTATACAAAATATAATTTTAATGGCCGAGGAAGAATGAAAATGATGAAAACTGCAGAGCAATTGATCCAGAATGCAAAAAGCCGGATTCAGGAAGTCAGCGTAAATGAACTGTTTGAAGCGATGCAAAACCATCAACCAATTGCTCAACCATTTTTATGTCAGCAACATGTCCATTCGATAAAGCAGAACAACTAATTTCACCAAATTGGTTCATCACGATATGTAATTTACAGCCATAAAACCAACCCATAGAACTTTTGCCACGTGATGCGATTTGGGCTAATGATTTATGGCATTGAATACGTTGATTTTTACAAACAGGTAGCGTTGTTGAATCAATCTATAAGTATTGTTTATCTTTGCCTTTCATCAAAGCTACATACAGGGCATGTAGTGCTAATTCATGCCTATTGATCAAGTGAATCATGCGTTGGCAGCAAGGCAAGTGCTTAAATAAAAAGCTTTTATCCAGCTTTAGCCATGTAAAAAAGGCTTTGAAATTATTGAAATGAGAACATTTGTACCAAATGGTGATAAAGCAGATTTCTGAAATTGTGAGCTGAGCATTTCTGATTCTTAGAGAATGATGACTTTGTTTGAGGAACTTCCAATAAGTTGCTTCAAATTTAAGAAAGAAATCATCAATTAAGCAGAATCGGTACTATTGAACATCAGGACTAGAGTTGTGAGTTTGGTTTGGTAACTCAACTGATGGCTCTAGTCCTCTTATTTTTCAAGTCAATTTCTTATCCGTGATTCGGGTTAAATTATTTAAATGATGATTCATTCTGTATTCAGATCTTCATAAATTTAAAGGATACTTATTAGGGATATATTCTGTTTTAGACTTAATTCAGGATGCATAAATGAAGTACTCATTTATACAGCAGGCTTTCACTGGTCCCGTGGACATCGTGGGGGATATTCATGGTGAGATTGCCGCGCTGGAACAACTGATCCAGGTATTAGGTTATGACCGGAATGGTCATCATCCAGAACAGCGCAAACTAATTTTTGTCGGTGATCTATGTGACCGGGGGCAAGACAGTGTTGCGGTGATCAAATGCGTCAAACAGCTGGTAGATGAAGGCTATGCACAATGTGTGATGGGTAATCATGAATTGAACCTATTGACCGATACTTTGCGGGAAGGCAATGGCTGGTTTTTTGGTTCACCGCATCAGGATGATCTGAAACCTTTTGATTCGATCCAAGCCTCAATCAAAGATCGACAATGGATTCTGGATTTTTTAAATAGCTTACCGTTGGCCTTGGAGTCGGAGCAGCTGCGTGTTGTACATGCCTGTTGGCATCAAGGATCAATTGATCAATTACGCAATTCTGGTTTTACTTCGCTTGGCGAAGCCTATGCTGATTTCGTTCAACATACAGCGCTGGATCTGCAAGCCTTAGGTATTAATGAATTCATCCAGATAGAGCAGCAACGCTACCAACACCAGTTCAAAGACCCGGCTGCAACTTTACCTTTATTGCAACATCTCGCAGAAAAAGAGCTACGTGAGCAAATGCACAATCCGATTCGGGTCATTACTTCTGGTGCGGAAAAAATCGCCTTAGAACCGATTTATGCCGGTGGAAGGTGGCGGATGATCGACCGCGTGCCATGGTGGGACAGCTATACCGACCAAATTCCAGTCATTACTGGACATTATTGGCGGAACTTTAAATCTACTGAAGAAAAAACCGGTTTACTCAAATCGATCGATGCACTGCAATGGTATGGACAGCAACAAAACGTATTTTGTGTGGATTATTCAGTGAGTAAACGCTATCTCGATCGTCAACAGGGTGTCGCGTTCAGACATCGACTCGGCGCCTTAAGATTTCCAGAAAATATCTTGAGCTTTGAAGATGGCAATCAGTATTCAGTTCAGCGGTTCTGAGAAAAGGCAATTTTCTGATACAAAAAAAGCAGCTTTTCCAGCCGCTTTTTTTACAGAATCTAGATTTTATTCTGCTTCGATTATTTCATAATCATGGGTGATTTCAACACCGCCATCAGACAGCATTTTGCTGGCAGAGCAATATTTTTCAGCAGAAAGTTCTACGGCTTTTGCGACCTGTTTCTCTTTAATCGCTTTGCCGGTCACTACAAAATGCAAGTGAATTTTCGTGAATACTGCCGGAATTGTATCTGCACGTTCAGCCTTTAATTCGCAGCGTACATCGGTAATATCCTGACGAGCCTTCTTTAAAATGGTAACAATATCAAAAGACGCACAACCGCCCAGACCCGTTAAAAGCAGTTCCATAGGACGGGGACCACGGTTTTCACCACCGTATTCAGCTGAACCATCCATGATAAGGCTATGACCACTTTGAGTTTTTGCTTCAAAAGCAACATTCTCTAACCAATGAACGCTTGTTTGCATTGCAACTACCTAAAAAAAGCTATAAATTTGTCAAGTAACTGTACACTAACATAAATTGGGTTGATACGGAATTTCAATCCCACTGTGTGACAAGTTCACATTAGGTCTTGTGCGATCTATAAATTATCCATAATCGGAACTGTTAGCATGACTTCAAACTTTTCACAATTAAGCACTGATGCGCTTTCTCCGGGGCAATTACCAGAATCCGTGAAAGCACTGTTAAAACGTGCATATATTAATCGTTATCCAAAACGTACCACGATCATTGATGCAGGATCAGAATCTAAATCTTTATATTTAATTCTGAAGGGGTCTGTATCTATCATTCTTCGTGAAGATGATGATCGTGAAATTGTCGTGGCTTATTTAAATGCGGGTGACTTCTTTGGGGAAATGGGTCTATTCGAGGTTAATCCACAACGTACTGCGGAAGTTCGTACGCGTGATGTGTGTGAAATTGCCGAAATTACCTATGAAAACTTTCACGAAATCAGCAAGCAATATCCTGATCTGAGCTATGCGGTATTTGCTCAATTAGTACGCCGCTTGAAAAATACCACACGTAAAGTCACTGATCTGGCATTTATTGATGTTTCAGGCCGGATTGCACGTTGTCTGATCGACCTGTCTTCACAGCCAGAAGCGATGATTTTGCCGAATGGCCGTCAGATTCGTATTACCCGTCAGGAAATTGGTCGCATTGTTGGCTGTTCCCGCGAAATGGTCGGACGTGTACTAAAAACCCTGGAAGAGCAGGGCATGATCGAAACCGATGGTAAAGCCATCCTGATCTTTGATGCTTCATTAGAAGAAGCATCTGAAGCAGTGGCAGATGGTGCCATAGACGAATAATCCAGATATTAAAAAGCAAATCTTCGGATTTGCTTTTTTTATGCGTCATTACTCAATACATAAAAATTTAGAACAAGCTTCTCAGAAAAGATGATTTAAGTCTCCCTTATAATTCCGATAGGCTATAGCCCACTTGATCTCAATTCACTGAATAAAATTCACAGGATGTTTTTATGCAATTCAGACCATTGGCGGATACCGGCATTTTTTTGCCAGAAATTTGTTTGGGCACCATGACCTTTGGTGAGCAGAACACACAAGAACAGGCTTTTCAGCAACTGGATTATGCTTTAGATCAGGGAGTGTATTTCTGGGATACTGCGGAAATGTACCCGGTACCGCCAAAACCTGAAACGCAGGGTGCTACCGAGCGTATTATCGGGAACTGGATCGCTGCCCGTGGTGGCCGTGACAAACTTTTTTTAGCCTCAAAAATTGCCGGACCCTCGCAAGGTGGTAGCCATATCCGGGATGGTAAAACCCGTTTCGTTGCCGATGAAATTTCAGCAGCAATTGACCAGTCATTGTCACGCCTGCAAACGGATTATATTGACCTGTATCAGCTGCACTGGCCGCAACGCCCAACCAATTTCTTTGGCAAGCTGGGTTATGGCAATGCTGAAGCGGCAGAAGACCGTACCGTGACAGATCTCGAAGAAACCCTGACCGCCTTGCAGGATGAAATTAAAAAAGGCCGTATCCGTTATATTGGTCTTTCCAATGAAACCCCGTGGGGCACGATGAAATTTCTGCACCTCGCAGAGAAATTAGGTTTGTCCAAATTTGTCAGTGTACAAAACCCATATAACCTGCTGAACCGTACTTATGAAATCGGCATGTCAGAAATTGCCCATTATGAAGGTGTGGGCTTGTTGGCGTATTCACCTTTGGCATTTGGTTATCTGACCGGTAAATTCCGGCATGGTGCACGTCCTGCCAATGCGCGTGTAACACTGTTCTCCCGCTTTAGCCGTTATAGCAATCCGCAAAGTGAATGGGCAACCGAGCAATATGCCCAGCTGGCAGAACAGCATGGCTTAAGTCTTACCCAATTGGCTTTGGCCTTTATCAAGCAGCAGTTCTTTGTGACCAGTACGATTATTGGTGCCACCAATCTGGATCAGCTGAAAGAAAATATTCAGGCATTTGAAATTGATCTGTCTGAGGAAATACTGAAAGGTATTGAGGCAATTCACCGTCAGCAACCGAATCCGGCACCATAATCATGGTGTTGTTATTTTAAAGCACCCTCCAAGCGAGGGTGTTTTAATTTTATGAGAAATTAAATTTGATGATAAACAACATGGCCGGAAAACAATAAAAGCAGCATAATCGAAATAAGACGCATCAAGATGATTTGATAAAAATGAATAGTGAAACAGGTATTTCTAAATCCCAAGTATTAGCTATAGCAGTATTCAACTTAGCTGAGCAGTTGCAACTGAAAGAATTCGAACTTGCATTGATTCTGGGTTTATCTGAGGCGGAATTATCTCTGGTTATAAATGAAAAAGAATTAGAACCAGATACTACAGCAGGCGAAAAAGCTATAGCTTTAGTAAATATCTATCAAAAGTTATTTAGCTTGCATGGTGGAGACTTGAGCTGGATGCGCCATTTTATCAATTCACCTAACAAGCTTTTGAATCATCAAACGCCAAGATCCTTGATGCAAACAGAACATGGTTTGAGTGAAGTATTGCGATTACTAGGAAGGTTGCAACCGTACTAAAAATATCTCTCTATTCTCTACTAAGCTGAAAAATAGCAGAGTAAATTAAATAAAATATGAATTGTTTATCTTCACCTTAAAAATTCTTCTAACCTCACTTGAAATATGATTTGATTACACCAATATTATTATTAAAGACTGTCTAAATGTTTATATTAAGTTTTTGAAAAATATATAAAAATGATTTGAAATTTTATCAAGTGCACCCATATATCCATCAAGTAGAAAATTTGTTGTGAGGAATAACAAGAATGCGTTTTGAAAAATTTACCAATCGCCTGCAGCAAACCCTTTCCGATGCACAATCGCTGGCCATGAGTAAGGATCATACCTCCATTGATGGGATCCATATCTTGGCCACCTTGATGGATGAAGCATCCAATGTCAGCCTGCTGCAACAGGCCGGTGCTAATCTGCGTGAGCTACAAACCAAGCTGCAAACAGCATTGAGCAATGCGGCAACCCTGACCAATCCATCAGCAGATATCAACCTCAGTCCTGAAGCGGCAAAAGTATTGCATCTGGCAGACAGCTTTGCGCAAAAAGCCGGAGATGAGTTTTTATCTACGGATTGGGTGCTGTTGGCGCTGGCAGAAACCGGAAATACCAAAACCTTATTAAATAGTATTGGCGTAAAGGCAGAGACTTTAGGCCAAGTGATTAATCAATTTCGAGGCGATGAAAAAGTCATGAGCAATAATCATGAAGATCAGCGTGATTCACTGAATAAGTACACCATTGATTTAACTGAACGTGCGTTGGCAGGCAAGCTTGATCCTGTGATTGGCCGTGATGATGAAATCCGCCGTACCATTCAGGTCTTATCACGCCGTACCAAAAATAACCCGGTACTCATCGGTGAGCCAGGGGTCGGTAAAACTGCAATCGTCGAAGGTCTGGCGCAGCGGATTATCAATGGTGAAGTGCCTGAAGGACTCAAAGGTAAACGTGTTTTATCACTTGATCTGGGTTCTTTGCTGGCCGGTGCCAAATACCGTGGTGAGTTTGAAGAACGCTTAAAAGCCGTTCTGAAAGATATTGCCAAACATGAAGGCGAAATCATCCTGTTTATCGACGAGTTGCATACCTTGGTGGGTGCCGGTAAAGGTGATGGCGCGATGGATGCCGGTAACATGCTGAAACCTGCGCTGGCCCGTGGCGAGCTGCGCTGCGTCGGTGCGACCACACTGGATGAATATCGTCAGTATATTGAAAAAGATGCAGCGCTGGAACGTCGTTTCCAGAAAGTGCTTGTCGATGAGCCAAGCGTAGAAGATACCATTGCGATTCTGCGTGGTTTGAAAGATCGCTATGCTACCCATCACGGGGTACAGATTCTGGATTCCGCGATTATTGCGGCGGCGAAAATGTCGCATCGTTATATTACCGATCGTCAGTTACCGGATAAAGCCATTGACCTGATTGATGAAGCGGCATCGCGCATCAAAATGGAACTCGACTCCAAACCAGAAGCTCTGGATAAACTGGAACGTCGTCTGATTCAGTTAAAAATGCAGCTGGAAGCGGTGAAAAAAGATGAAGACTCAGGTGCCAAAGCTGAGATTCAATACTTGTCCGATCAGATCGCCACAGTTGAAAAAGAGTATCATGACCTGGAAGAAGTCTGGCGTGCAGATAAAGCACTGGTCGAAGGCAATAAAGATGTACAGATCAAACTGGATCAGGCGCGTACAGCACTTGAAAAAGCACAACGTGAAGGTGATCTAGGCGAGGCAGCACGTTTGCAATATGGCGTGATTCCAGAGTTGCAAAAGCAGCTTGAACTGGCTGAAAAAGCGGATGAAAGTGCAACGCCAAAATTGCTGCGTAACAAAGTTACCGACAATGAAATCGCAGAAGTGGTCAGTGCCGCCACCGGTATTCCAGTTGCGAAAATGCTGCAAGGCGAGCGTGACAAGCTGCTGCATATGGAAGAATTCCTGCATAACCGTGTGGTAGGGCAAGATGAAGCCGTGGTGGCGGTATCCAATGCAGTGCGCCGTTCACGTGCCGGTTTGTCAGATCCGAACCGACCAAGTGGATCATTCCTGTTTCTGGGTCCAACGGGTGTCGGTAAAACAGAATTGACCAAAGCTCTGGCAAATTTCCTGTTTGAAAGCGACGATGCCATGGTGCGTATCGATATGTCAGAATTTATGGAAAAACATTCGGTCAGCCGTTTGGTTGGTGCGCCTCCGGGCTATGTCGGCTATGAAGAAGGCGGTGTACTGACTGAAGCCGTACGTCGTAAACCGTATAGTGTGATCTTGTTTGATGAAGTCGAAAAAGCGCATCCGGACGTATTTAACATCTTGCTACAGGTACTGGATGATGGCCGTTTGACTGATTCGCAAGGCCGGGTAGTGGACTTTAAAAACTCTGTGATCGTCATGACTTCGAACCTAGGTTCACAGGATGTACGTGAACTGGGCGGTAATGCCACGAAAGAAGAAGTCCGTACGGTGGTGATGAATGCGGTATCGGAACATTTCCGTCCGGAATTTATTAACCGTATTGATGAACTGGTGGTGTTCCATGCGCTGGAAAAAGACCAGATTCGCGGTATTGCCGATATCCAGTTGAACCGTTTACGTCAACGTCTGGCAGAACGCGATATGCGCTTGTCGGTAGACGATACTGCCTTCGATCAGTTAATCGATGCTGGCTTTGATCCACTGTATGGTGCACGTCCACTGAAACGTGCAATCCAGCAGCGTATTGAAAATGGTCTGGCGCAGAAAATCCTGGGCGGAGAATTCCAGCCGGGCGATACCATTCTGGTGAAAGCTGAAGCAGGTGAGTTAATCTTTGAAAAAATGAAACTTAACTAAACCGCTTCTCCTTGCAACAAAAAACCCAGCCTAGGCTGGGTTTTTTTTAATCTTATTTTTAACTTCGAGCATTGCAACACTTTTGTATTCTTGTTGCGGCGAGCTTTAAAGCATGGCTTAAAACTCAGCTCAGGGAAAATAAAGAAGATATCAATCGTGATAAAGACAGTTAATTTATCATCAAATTACACTTGCGGATGACGGATTTTCCAGGCACGGTGAATCTTTTGATTCCGCTTGAAGTCAGGTCCAATGGTTTCCTGGGTAATTTCTTCAACATCAAAGAAGGCCAGAATTTCTTCATCCATCTCAAAACCACGATAGTTATTTGAGAAATACAAGGTACCATCAGTGGTTAAGCGGTTCATCGCACGTTTTAACAGGGACAAATGGTCGCGCTGTACGTCAAAGGTCCCGTAGAATTTCTTCGAGTTTGAGAAGGTTGGTGGGTCGATAAAGATCAGCTCATATTGCTCATGACCTTCTTTTAGCCATTCGAAACAGTCAGAGGCAAAGAACTGATGCTGTTCATCCGCATGATCCACGGTTAAGCCGTTCAGAACAAAATTTTCTTTAGACCAGTTCAAATAAGTATTCGACAGATCGACGCTGGTTGTACTTGCAGCACCACCCAAAGCAGCATGTAAACTTGCCGTTGAGGTATAGCTGTACAGGTTCAGGAAGTGTTTGCCTTTTGCTTCACGTGCAATACGTAAACGCATTTGACGGTGATCCAGAAACAGACCGGTATCCAGATAATCGGTCAGGTTGACCAGAATCTTGGCTTGACCTTCCTGAACGATAAAACGCTTGGATGCTGTACTTTGTTTGGTGTACTGGTTTTTACCTTCCTGACGCGCACGCGTTTTGATAAAGATCGCATCACGACCCAGACCTGTTACTGCACGAATCGCTTGTAGTGCCAGGTTAAAACGTTTCTTGGCTTTTTCCGGATCAATGGTTTTAGGTGGCGCATATTCTTGTACATGCAAACGCTCGCCATACAAATCTACTGCGACGTTAAAGTCAGGTAAATCTGCATCATAGAGACGTAAACAATGGATCTGTTCCTTGACTGCCCATTTTTTTAGAGCTTGCATGTTTTTGGTCAGACGGTTGGCAAACTCCATCGCACCTTCAATCGGCTCAAACTGCTGAGGCTGCCAGCTTTCTAGGAATGGACGTACCACAGCGGCCGGTTTAACCGTACCGAAGCGGATATAAATCGGTAATTTACCATTCATCAAACGCAGGATTTGCGGATCATTAAAGGCCAGCACATCGGCCTGTTCCACTTGGGAGGCAATCACAGCCGCTTTTTGATTCGGGAAATTCTTTTGCAATAAAGCCGATAAACCCAGGTATAAAGAACGGTTTTGCGCTTTATCGCCGAGACGTTCGCCATATGGCGGGTTGGTCACGAAGAATACTTTCTTGCCTTCTGCATGGAAATCAGGCCAGTCATTTAAAGTCCGTTCTTCAATCATGATATTGTCGAGTGCGGATTCAAAACCCGCCGCGATAATATTTTGTCTGGTGGCTTTAACCGCTTCCCAGTCCGCATCGAAGGCATAGAATTGTGGTAATGGATTTTCCATTGCCGCTTGATGACGTTCAGCAGCTTCGGCCTTGATGCTCATCCACAGTTCATGGTCATGGCCATTCCAGCCATTAAAACCGAAACGACGGACCAGACCAGGCGCACGGTCAGTCAAAATCATTAACGATTCAATGATAAATGTACCTGACCCACACATTGGATCGACAATGATGTCCGGATGAATCTGTTTAAGCTGGCCTTTTTGCAGAATCGCAGCAGCCAGGTTTTCCTTGATCGGGGCATCAGTCATAAAGCGACGATAACCGCGTTTATGCAAAGAGTCGCCAGACAGGTCCAGGCAGTAAGTATGTTCTTTCTTGCCGGCTAGAATATACATGGTAATTTCAGGCTGTTTGGTATCAATGCTTGGACGTTTGCCTACCGCTTCCATAAAGGAATCTACGACACCATCTTTGGCACGTAAAGTTGCAAACTGGGTATTGACCTTGATATCACGCTCGACATGCAAACGAATCGCAAAGGTACTTTGTGGTGCAAAAATCAGCGACCAGTCGAAGCTGAGAGCACCTTCGTATAGTTCTTCTGCCACATCACGGGCATCATGAGAGAATTCAATTTCATGCGTGTGGATCGGCATCAAGACACGTGAAGCCAGACGTGACCACATGCAGATACGATAAGCATTTTCCAGTGTGCCTTTAAAGGTTAAACGGCCCGGAAAACGCTCAATATTCTGAACACCTAAGCCTTGTATTTCTTCTTCTAATAAGGTTTCCAGACCATCGGCACAGGTGACCCAATAATTGCTTAAACGTGGAGAGGTATTCATATAATAGAGAGACCAAAAAAGATAAATAAAAAACTGCGCTAAGTTTACCGTATTTTTATATTGAAAGCTTTTGAAATTCTCTGAAAGGCCGTGGCAGGTGATAGAGAAAAATAATATTCACACTATAAATTGAGGAACTGGTACGCATTTTGCTCTATACATGGCAAATCAGGCGGTCAGTCGATGGGGAGCGATGGCTGCCTGATTTTTCAATTTTATAATGGGGGTTAAGATGTTAGAGAATCAGTTACGCAACCATGACGCTTTTTCAGTGGCCACTTTAATTTATGCACGTTTACGACGGGTTTCCGGTCGGGTGATTGATGCAATTTATCTGGCAGAGAATCTGGACTATGCCCGGCATGTGATTCAACTGGCAGAGCAAACCCAGGATCCAGATTTGAATCATCTGATCCAGCGCCTGAAAATGGTACTGGAGATTTCGGAAACAGCACCAGACTCACAAACAGAATCTGCACAGCCGATCCAGCAGGAAGGGCTGATCTCGGTCGAACCGGATGAAGACGATATCTATCGTGCACAGGTGTCACATCGTTATATTGGTGCACTGCGTTAAACCTGAGATGGGTGTGAATGCTCCAGACTGAAGCGCCCGTTGGTTTTGTACTTAAAATCAGCAAGATGCAAATCGGGTTAAATTATCTTATTGAAAAAATACAAAGGAATCTGATTTTTTATTTTTATTGTTCAGATGCTTTTTGTACAAGTAGCAGCATGGCCAACTATAAAAATTCGCCAATCTCTGTATAATATGTTGACTTAACGCATAAGGAATCTCTCATGCACTTGGCGGCATTGCATACACCGAGCCAGATTCAACTCAA
Source organism: Acinetobacter lwoffii (assembly GCF_024129685.1). GTDB lineage: Bacteria > Pseudomonadota > Gammaproteobacteria > Pseudomonadales > Moraxellaceae > Acinetobacter > Acinetobacter lwoffii_X. Next base: position 63,491 of record NZ_JAMXXL010000004.1, read on the forward strand.
TAAAGAAGGTAATCTAAAACACTTCTTGACCATCGAAGGTCTTTCCAAAGAAACCCTGACAAAAATATTGGACACTGCGCAGTCCTTTTTTAATGACCAAAATCAGCTGATCACCAATAATTTGCTTGAAGGCAAAACAGTGATGAACCTGTTCTTCGAAAATTCTACCCGTACCCGTACCACCTTTGAAGCCGCTGCCAAGCGCCTTTCTGCCAATGTTCTCAATATCGATATTGCCCGTTCGAGTACTTCTAAAGGTGAAACCCTGCGTGACACGTTATGGAATCTGGAAGCCATGGCGGCCGATATTTTCGTGGTACGTCATTCATCTTCAGGGGCAGCGCATTTTATTGCCAAAGATGTTTGTCCAACCGTGGCAATTATTAATGCCGGTGATGGCCGTCATGCGCATCCGACTCAAGCGATGCTGGACATGCTGACCATTCGCCGTGAAACCAAGAAAAAATTCGAAGAAATGTCGATCGCTATTATTGGTGATATCAAGCATTCGCGTGTCGCGCGTTCAGATGTAGCCGCCTTGCAAACTTTAGGCTGCCAAGATATTCGGGTGATTGCACCGAATACCTTGCTGCCATTGGGTTTTGAAGAATATGGAGATGGTGTTCGTCTATTTAACAATATGGAAGATGGCATTAAAGACTGCGACGTGATTATTACGCTTCGTATTCAAAACGAGCGTATTGATTCTCCGGCACTGGCCTCGCAAGCTGAATTCTACAAAATGTATGGCTTGAATAAAGAACGTCTTGCCATGGCCAAACCGGATTGTATCGTGATGCATCCGGGACCAATGAACCGCGGCGTTGAAATCGACTCAAGTATTGCGGATGGTCCGCAATCTGTGATTTTGAAGCAGGTGACCAATGGTATTGCCGTGCGTATGGCGGTGTTGGCTTTATCGATGCAAGGCCAGTTACAAGAACAAGGTTTGATTGAAGCGATTGCGGGTTAAGGAATAAGTCATGACTATTGTAAAAATTGAAAATGTCCGTGTTCTTGATCCAATCCAAAACACTAATTCTATCCAGACCGTGTATCTGGAAAATGGAAAATTCGTTGCAGAAACAGCAGACGTCTCTGAAACGATTGATGGTCAAGGCAAATGGTTAATGCCAACCATGGTCGATTTGTGTGCGCGTTTACGTGAACCGGGTCAACAGCAACACGGTACGCTTAAGTCTGAAGGAAAAGCGGCACGTGAAAATGGCATTTTGCACGTATTTACGCCACCCGATTCAAAGCCAATCGTACAAGATAATGGTGCGCTGATTCACGGTCTGGTCGAAAAAGCCATGCTGGATGGTGGGATCTATCTTCAAGTGATTGGTGCGCAAACCCAAGGCTTAAATGGTCAACAACCGGCAAATATGGCGGGCTTGAAAAAGGGCGGTTGTACTGCGGTTTCCAATGCCAGTGCGCCGTTTGCCAATGATGATGTGGTACTGCGTACCCTTGAATATGCTGCAGGCTTAGACCTGACGGTGGTGTTCTATGCGGAAGAACCACAAATTGCCAAAGACGGCTGTGTGCATGAAGGGTTTATTGCATCACGTCAGGGCTTGCCGATGATTCCGGCACTGGCTGAAACCGTGGCGATTGCCAAATATCTGTTGATGATTGAATCAACCAAAGTACGAGCACACTTTGGTCTGTTGTCTTGTGGTGCTTCGGTGGAATTGATCCGTATTGCCAAGGAAAAAGGCTTACCGGTGACCTGTGATGTGGCCATGCATCAGTTACATCTGACCGATCATTTGATTGATGGATTTAACTCTCTTGCACATGTACGTCCGCCACTCCGTTCTGAACAGGACAAAGAATTACTGCGTCAGGGTGTAAAATCAGGTGTGATTGATGCGATTTGTACTCATCATGAACCGCTAAGCAGCTCTGCGAAAATGGCGCCGTTTGCTGAAACGCAGCCAGGATTCACAGCTTTTGATACCTATGTGCCTTTTGGTCTGCAACTGATTCGTGAGGGGTTGTTGACTCCACTGGAATGGGTGGAAAAAGTGACCCTAGCTCCGGCTCGTGTTGCACAAATGGCAGATCGATGGATAAATGAATCAGGCTGGGTGCTGCTAGATCCGGAACTGGAATGGACCCTGAATAAAGAAAGCATCGTGTCACAAGGTAAAAATACCCCGCTAATTGATCAAAAAGTGCTGGGTAAAGTTGTTCAAACTTTTACTGCTTAAGTGATCCCAATTTTATAAAAGTCAGCTTCGGCTGGCTTTTTTTATTTTTAAATTTTGTGTTGGTAAAATGAGTACTCAACAAAAACAGTGAAACTTTATGATATTCATACAATTATTTACATTTTCAAAAAATGGGGATCGTTACACTGATTAAATATTAAACATTAGAAAAATCAAAAGAATGGTGACGATTATGAATATAGACTTTATAGAACGCTTAAAAAGCGATGTTACGGCGATTGTGCTTCAAGGTGAAACCGAGTATTTATTTGCCAAAGATCAAGCTTTGGCTCAATTCTATCCCATCTTTTTAAGTATATTGCGTTCACGTCCCGCCTGGATCGAGAATCTTGGTCAGCAACTCAATCCAAAAATCCATGAATTATTCAATGCAAACCCGGCACTCAAGCAGCAGTTTCTGGATCAACTTGATCAGAGCGCGCCGCAAGACGAAATAGAACATACCTTGAACCGGTCAATTGTGCCGACCATGAATTTTTTGCAGACCGAAGCGGGCGCTTCAACTCCGGAAGCCATTAGTCATTTGCTGGAAACCCACGCCGATTCGATTCAGCGCGCATTACCCGTTTGGGCTGGCCCTATTCTGGCAGCACTTGGAGTTTCACCCTTGGCAGGGCAAAATTTAAATCAGGAACCTGTATTGGCGGAGCAGACCATCATTGTTCAGGAAGAGAGAAGAACCGGCTTTTTATGGCCGTTTATTATTTTTTTGATCCTGGCGGGTTTGATCCTGTTTTTGGTTCGTAGCTGTATGCAGGATGAGGTTGAAGATTCAAATACCCAGGCAACGAGCGAAGTTGCAGTAGCTCAGCCTGCATCCTTGCGATTAAGTACCGGCAGTAATGGCGAAATTGTCAGTTGCCAATTACAGCTGAATAATCCGCAGTATATGGAAATTCTACAAAATGAGATCAAACAGATCTTTAATTATAATATTGGTTGTGGCGCGCTGAGCAGTGAGGTTTATCATTCAGAATTTATTGATCAGGATACCATTCCATCAGTATTGAAAGCGCTTCAGGGGATGCCAAATGTGTCACTGGACTGGATTGGCAATCAGGTTTCGGTACGTGCAGCAACCAATGCAGAGGCTGAGCGTCTGGCAGCACAAATTCGTAGTCTGGCCAAAAATGTCACAGTGGTGACCCAGCAGCCGCTCAATAGAAGTGACGTGATTAATACTGCCAATAGCGAAGCAGAACAAGCCTTGGCCAGTATCAAGACTGATAATGTTAAAGCACTGGATGTGGCGACTGCACTGAATTTACAGATTATTAATTTTGATACGGCATCGACTGAAGTTCCGGAAGTCAATAAACTGGTGCTGGATCAAGCTGCTGCATTATTACAACGCGCGCCTCATGTGATTCTGAAAGTCACAGGACATGCTGATGCTCAAGGCAGCGAAGCAGAGAATAAGGTGCTGTCCGTACAGCGTGCTCAAGCGATTACCAGTTATCTCGTGCAAAAAGGCGTTGACCCTGCACAATTACACGCAGTTGGAATGGGAGAGGATCAGCCGGTTGAACCCAATGCGACACCTGCCGGGCAGTTTCAGAACCGTCGCGTGACCTTTGAAGTCGTGAATACCGAAACAGGAATTGTGCGTGAAGTAGATGATGAAGGCGTGGTTGAGAAGACGGAAAATTAAGAGAGCGGCGTATATAAAAAGGACGAATTTTCGTCCTTTTTTATTGTCTTGAATTAAGAAAATACTGGCGGGCTATAGGTCAGGGTTCGGCCCAGGAACCAGAGCAGGAACAGTACCAAAGGCAGATGGAAAATCAGCTGGGTAACCGTAAATCCAATCACATCTTTGGCTTTTAATTTTAAAATGCCCAGCATTGGTAGCATAAAGAAAGGGTTAATCAGATTAGGCAAGGCTTCGGCAGCATTATAAATCTGCACTGACCAGCCCAGATGTACTTTCAGGTCATGCGCAGCCTGCATCACATAGGGTGCTTCGATAATCCATTTGCCTCCACCAGAAGGAATAAAGAAACCCAGAATCGCCGAGTATAAGCCCATCACAATGGCAAAGGTTTCCTGCGAGGCAATCGAAACGAAAAACTCGGCAATATAATGTGACAGCGACAGATCGGCTGAGTTCAGCGCATTGGTCATCATAAAGGCAATACTGCCATACAGTGGAAACTGGATCAGTACCCCTGAAATAGCCGGAACAGCCTTTGAAACTGCATTCAGGAAATTTCGTGGTGTACCGTGCAAGGCCACGCCCAAAATCAGAAAGATAAAGTTATAAGTATTTAAGCTGGAAATGGCCAGAATCGGATTGCTTTTGGAAAATTCATTAAACATCCAGACTGCACCTAGAATCACAATTAGAATGCTTAAAATGGGGGAGTTTTCCAGCCAATCCCCCGGTCTTTTTTCGGCAGATACTTCCGGTTTTTCTTCTTCAATCTGAATCGGGAAGTGCTCAATGGTTTTAATGTCAGACCCTTTAGGCGCTGACCAGTAAGCAATTGCGATTGAAGCTACAATCAGTACCGCCGTCATGATCATGGATTGTGGCAGGAAAATAGTCTCGGTAAAAGGAATCACGCCAGTGAGATTATAAATCGGTTCAGGCAGACTGCTTTTATTGGCCTGTAACTGTGCAGCTGAAGAACTGATCCCCAGTGCCCAGGTCGCACCCATCCCGATAATCGCGGCAGCTGCAGCAGCGCGGTAATCCATGTTCAGCTCTTTACGCTGTGCCAGTGCAATCACTAGAAGTGCAGTCAGTACAGTACTCATGGCCCAGTTAATCAGGGAAATTAACAGGCTGACCGTGGCGACCAGGACAATCGCACCACGACCGGAATGCGGCAGGCACGCCATTTTCTGGATCAGCAGCTGGACAGGCTTGGACACGGAAACTACATAACCGACCACGATCAGCATGCACATCTGCAAGGTAAAGGGGATTAGGCTCCAGAAGCCGTCTCCAAAGGAAATCGCCACATCCTGTGCCGGTGCACCAATTCCGATAGCGGCAATCGCCACAATGATGACGCCAAGCAGGGCAAAAATGTAAGAATCCGGAAACCATTTTTCAGACCATTCGCTGACGCGCAAGGCGAAGCGCTGCAAAATATTTTGTTGAGTTTGCATGATTAAAATCCATTTATTCTGCGATTATTATTTTGAAATGAAACAGCTATATATAAAAAAGCCCTTAAGATGCTTCATTCTTAAGGGCTGGCTGGATCAGGCAGCGTTACGTAGTAGCGCTACCCCCGTGACTTTTTGAATCTCTTCAAAACTTACCTCTGGTGCCAGTTCAACCAGTCGAATTCCATCAGGAGTAACATCCAGTACACCGAGATCGGTAATAATCCGGTTCACCACAGCCTGGCCGGTCAGCGGCAGACTACATTCTGGAACTATCTTAGGTGTACCATCTTTGGCGCAGTGTTCCATCAAGACCACGACCTTTTGTACACCCGCGACCAGATCCATGGCACCGCCCATGCCTTTGACCTTTTTGCCTGGAATCATCCAGTTGGCCAGATCACCAGTTTCGGACACTTCCATAGCACCCAGAATGGCAATATTGACATGACCGCCACGGATCATGGCAAAGGAGTCGGCACTTGAGAAAAATGAAGCACCTTTACGCGCGGTAACCGTCTGTTTACCGGCATTGATCAGGTCGGCATCCACTGTCTCCTCGGTTGGAAATTCGCCAATCCCCAGCAGGCCATTTTCCGACTGCAGCCAGACATTGATATTTTCCGGAATATAGTTCGCGACTAACGTTGGCAGGCCAATCCCTAAATTGACATAGAAACCATCTTCAAGCTCTTGTGCGGCGCGCTGCGCCATTTCATTACGTGTCCAAGCCATGATCAAGCCTCCGCCTTTAAGGTCATCTGTTCAATACGTTTTTCCGGTTGGGTATTTAAGACAATCCGGTTCACATAAATGCCGGGTAGATGGATTTCGTCCGGATCCAGCGCACCAATCTCGACAATTTCTTCCACTTCAGCAATGGTAACTTTACCGGCCATAGCACAGACCGGATTAAAGTTCTGGGCGGTTTTACGGAAAATCAGGTTGCCGGCTTTATCGGCCTTATAGGCTTTAACCAGAGCAACATCAGCTGTTAAAGATTCTTCCAGAATGTAAGACTTGCCATTAAATTCACGGACATCCTTACCTTCAGCGATCACGGTTCCGACACCCGTCGCCGTATAAAAAGCCGGAATATCGGCACCGCCAGCACGTAATTTTTCTGCCAGTGTACCCTGTGGGGTCAGCTCAACTTCCAGTTCGCCATTTAAATATTGACGTTCGAATTCCTTGTTTTCACCGACATAAGAGGAGATCATTTTTTTAATCTGTTTTGTTTCCAGTAAAAGCCCCAGACCGAAGCCGTCTACACCGGCATTATTGGAAATACAGGTCAAATTTTTGGCACCAGTTTCTTTTAGGGCCGTGATCAAAGCTTCTGGAATACCACATAGGCCGAAACCACCGACAGCCAGAGTATGACCATCTTGCACCACATCCTTTAAGGCGGATTGAGCGCTGTCATAAACCTTGTTTGACATCTTGTCACCTCTATTGTTATTACAGCAGACTTAAATCTGCTGTTTATATCCTTATGGGTTGCTTAAGTTTATTTTGCTCAAGCATGATTATTGTTAAGCACAGGCTTTTTGCCAGTAGGCATTGGCATAATTGGATGGATTATTGCGCTGCAAGACTTCACTGATATTACGACTGGCCTGCATCAGTGCATCCAGCTGAATACCGGTTTCAAAGCCCATATTCGAGAGCAGGTAATACAGGTCTTCGGTCGAGACATTGCCAGATGCACCTTGGGCATAAGGACAGCCACCCAGTCCAGCAATGGAGGAGTCAAAGACCCGAATGCCTTGAAGTAAAGACTGGTAAATATTGGCGATTGCCATGCCGTAGGTATTATGGAAATGTCCCGCCAACACTTTGGCATCAAGTTCAGCCAGACAAGCATCCCAGACATTTTTCACCCGATCCGGTGTTGCTGTGCCAATGGTTTCACCCAATGACACTTCATAGCAGCCCATCTCCAGCAAACGCTGGGTGACTTTCACCACCTGCTTCGGATCAATAGCACCTTCATAAGGACAGTCCACCATGCAGGAGACATAGCCGCGCACCTTAATATCATTGGCTTTGGCTGCTGCCATGACATCGGCAAACTTCTCGAAGCTTTCATCAATCGAGCAGTTGATGTTTTTGCGGGTAAAGCTTTCAGAAGCTGCAGTAAATACCGCCACTTCCTTGCAACCCACAGCCAGTGCCGATTCAAAACCTTTCAGATTTGGGGTCAGCAGACTGAACTGAATATTCGGATCTTGGGGTAGGCTGGCAAAGAGCACATCACTGTCTGCCATTTGCGGTACCCATTTGGCTGAAACGCAGGAGCCGACTTCGATGGACTGTAGACCGGTTTTCATCAGGTCCAAAATCAGGTTTTTCCGGTCATCCAATGTCAAAGGTGTTTTTTCATTTTGCAGGCCATCGCGTGGCCCGACTTCTACGATTTTGACAAAATCCGTCATGCCACTTCCTCCGCCAGCGGCTGGAACTCGACCAGTTCATCACCGGCTTTAACCTGATCACCCTTCTGGAAATATGAGCTTGCGATGATGCCGTCATGCGGTGCGCGAATCGAGTATTCGATCTTCATGGCTTCCAGCGTCATCAGCACATCATCTTTTTTGACTTTGTCATTGGCTGCCACGAGCACCTGGGTAATGACACCTGGCATTGGTGCGATCAGGTTATTTTCCGTGCCTTGTTCATCCTGATTATTAAAATCAGACTTCAAGTAATTAAACTTATAGCTTTGACCATTCTGGAATAGGGTAATGCCTTGCTCACTCTGGCTAAAAGCCAGTTTTTGCTGTTTACCCGCCAGTTGCAAGGCTAAAGTATGGGCATCGACGAGTTGACCCTGAATCTGAATTTGCTGACCGTTATAGCTGGCAACAAAACCTTGATCCTGGGTACTGAACTGAATTTTTAGGTTGATGCCATTGCGTTGTAATTGCACTGTATGGCTATTTTGCTGGTTTAGGCGCCAGAATGCTTTTTGCTGCCATACCGGATTGCTTGGAACGGGATTCTGTGCCTGACGTGACAGAAGTTCAATCAGTGCGGCACTAACTACCAGTTCGACACTGATATCCGCAGAAGGTTTGAGCAGAGATTCTTCTTCACGCTGAATCAGGCCAGTATCTAAATGTGCATTTTTAAAAGAGTCACACAGCACCAAGCGATCTAGAAAAGCGATATTGTTACCCAGACCATCGACATGGAACTGACCCAGTGCATGATGCATTTGGGTTAAGGCTGCTTCACGATTTTTACCCCAGACAATCAGTTTGGCAATCATCGGATCATAATAGGTGCTGATTTCATCGCCTTCGACAATGCCACTATCAACGCGGACATGGTCATTTTGCTCCGGATAATGCAGGTAGCTGATCTGACCAATCGCAGGAATAAAGCCTTTTTCCGGTTCTTCGGCATAAACACGGGCTTCGAGTGCATGTCCATGAATCTGCAATTCATGCTGCTGCTTCGGTAAAGGTTCACCAAAGGCCACGCGCAGTTGCCATTCCACCAGATCCTGTCCGGTAATCATTTCAGTGACAGGATGTTCAACCTGAAGACGGGTGTTCATTTCCATGAAGTAAGCTGTGCCGTCTTGCTCCACGATAAACTCGACTGTACCGGCACCGACATAATTTACTGCACGCGCAGCATCGATTGCCGCCTGACGCATCGCCTCCAGTTTGTCTTCCGGCATTTTCGGTGCAGGCGCTTCTTCCAACACTTTCTGATGGCGACGCTGTACCGAGCAATCACGTTCGAACAGATGTACATAGTTGCCATGTGTATCGCCAAAAACTTGCACTTCAATATGACGTGGCTGAATCACATAACGTTCAATCAGAACGTCTTCATTGCCAAAACTTGAACGTGCTTCACTCTTACATGAAGCAAGCGAGCTAAGAAAATCTTCGCTGCGTTCCACCAGACGCATGCCTTTACCGCCACCGCCGGCACTGGCCTTGATCAGTACTGGATAACCAATATTATCTGCCTGCTGTTTCAGGAAGTCAGCATCCTGATTGATACCATGATAGCCGGGGGTTAAAGGCACACCGGCTTTTTTCATCAATGCTTTAGAAGTGGCTTTCAGACCCATTGCCAGAATGGCATCGACTGGCGGACCAATAAACACAATATTATTGTCCTGACAGGCCAGGGCGAACTGGTCATTTTCAGACAAAAAACCGTAACCGGGGTGAATCGCTTGGGCACCAGTGCTTTTGGCTGCCTGAATAATACGTTCAATCTGCAAATAACTTTGTGCTGCTGGCGACTCACCAATATAGATCGCTTCATCGGCCAGTTTCACATGTTGTGCCTGCGCATCAGCATCGGAATAGACGGCAACGGTAGCAATTCCTAGCTTTTTTGCTGTACGAATGACACGGCAGGCAATTTCACCACGGTTGGCAATTAAAATCTTCTCAAACATTGTAGGATCCTTCTCGTTGTTATGCCGTGGTCTTGATCCAAGCCGGGCTTTGTTTGTTCAAAAATGCATTCAGTCCATTTTTCGCCTCATCTCCCTGGCGAATATGGGCAATATGCTGTGCTGTTTTAAGCAGTAAATCTTCGGTCAATACCTGTTGGTCAACCAGTTGAATCAACTGTTTGGATGCGCTCTGTGCAGCAGGTCCACCAAGTAAAAGTGCTTCCACAATTTCATCAATTTTGCTGTCGAGCTGTTCTGGTGGAGTGACTTCATGCGCAAGACCAATGCTTTTGGCCTGTTCAGCAGTAATCCGCTCGGCAGTCAGGAAATAACGTGAAGCTTGACGTGTACCAATTGCACGAATTACATACGGGCTGATGGTCGAAGGTGCCAGACCTAAACGTACTTCCGACGTCGCAAACTTGGCATCGGTACTGGCCACGCAAATATCACAGGCCGAAGCCAGACCCATGCCGCCGCCAAACGCAATACCATGTACCCGGGCAATGGTCGGCTGTTTCAAGGTTGCCAGACTTTGCAGCATTTTCGCCAGTTTGAGCGCATCCGCCTCATTGTCTGCCTGTGATGCCTGACCGGCCTGTTTCATCCAGTTCAGGTCAGCACCGGCCGAGAAGCTTTTGCCACGACCCGCCAGAATCACCACGCGTACATCATCACGGTTATTTAAAGACTGGAAGCAAGCATGCAGTTCTTCAATGACTTGAGTATTAAAGGCATTGTGCAGTTCAGCACGGTTAATCCAAACCGTTGCCACCTGATTCTGCTGTTCGAGCTGTAAAAATTGATATGTCATTTTGTCACCTCTTACATGCGGAACACGCCGAATTTGGTTGGCTGGATGGGCGCATTCAGGGCTGCAGCCAGACTCAAGGCTAGTACTTCACGCGATTGCGCTGGATCAATCACACCATCATCCCATAAACGCGAAGACGCATAATAAGGATGGCCTTGGCGTTCGTACTGGTCACGAATCGGCTGTTTAAACTGGTCTTCTTCTTCAGCTGACCAAGTTCCGCCTTTTTGCTCAATCTGGTCACGTTTTAAGGTCGACAAGACGCTGGAGGCCTGTTCACCGCCCATCACTGAAATACGCGAGTTTGGCCAGGTCCACATAAAGCGTGGCGAGTAAGCGCGTCCACACATACCATAGTTGCCTGCACCAAAAGAACCGCCAATCACTAGAGTCAGTTTCGGTACATTGGCATTGGCGACGGCCATCACCAGCTTAGCACCATTTTTGGCAATGCCTTCATTTTCATACTGGCGGCCGACCATAAAGCCGGTAATATTTTGCAGGAAAATCAGCGGAATATTGCGCTGGGTACACAGTTCAATAAAATGTGCGCCTTTTTGGGCAGACTCGGAAAATAGAATGCCATTATTGGCAATAATCCCGACCGGCATGCCATAGAGCTTGGCAAAACCGGTCACCAGGGTAGTGCCGAAACGTGCCTTGAACTCGTCAAAACGTGAGCCATCGACAATACGCGCTATCACTTCACGGATATCAAAAGGCTTGCGCGCGTCACTCGGCACAATGCCGTACAGTTCCGAACTGTCAAACAGCGGCGCTTCGATTTCATCTGCGGTCTTGTTTGGCTTTTTGTTCAGGTTGGCCACGATGTTGCGGGCAATCGCAAGTGCATGTTCATCGTTTTCAGCCAGATGATCAGCCACGCCAGACAAACGGGTATGCACATCACCACCACCGAGATCCTCACTGGACACCACTTCACCAGTAGCTGCCTTAACTAGAGGAGGGCCGCCGAGGAAGATCGTGCCCTGATTGCGGACAATAATGGTTTCATCTGACATGGCAGGCACATAAGCACCGCCTGCAGTACAGCTGCCCATCACCACTGCAATTTGGGCGATACCTTGGCTCGACATACGTGCCTGATTGTAGAAAATACGGCCGAAGTGATCGCGGTCTGGAAATACTTCATCCTGTAAAGGCAAATATGCACCGCCTGAATCCACTAGATAGATACAGGTCAGATGGTTCTGTTCGGCAATTTCCTGAGCACGTAAATGCTTTTTCACTGTTAATGGATAATAAGTACCGCCTTTCACCGTAGCATCATTGGCGATGATCATGCAGGTCACACCGTTGACCTGACCAACACCAGCGACCACACCTGCGGCAGGAACATCATCCTGATACACCTGATAGGCAGCCAGCTGACCAATTTCCAGAAAAGCGGTTCCTGGATCGATCAGGTGATTAATCCGTTCACGGGGGAGTAATTTGCCACGGTCCAGATGTTTTTGACGGGCAGTTTCGCCACCACCCAAAGCAATTTTTTCAACTTTCTGTTTTAGGTCATCCACCAGTTGCAGCATGGCAGTCTGGTTGGTTTTAAACTCTTCACTACGTATATTGATTTTGCTCGATAACTGATTCATGACGAACATCCTTGTTTTATTCTAAGTGTTAAGGTTTAGGCTGTTTCGTTGAAAAGTTCACGGCCAATCAGCATGCGGCGGATTTCTGAAGTACCGGCGCCAATTTCATACAGTTTGGCATCACGCCATAAACGGCCGGCAGTAAATTCGTTGATATAACCGTTACCACCTAAAGTCTGAATGGTTTCTCCTGCCATCCAGGTCGCTTTTTCAGCAGCATATAAAATGGCACTGGCAGCATCTTTACGCAGGCTACGGCTATGCTCAGCTTTGTCACATTCAGCACCGACCGCATAAACCAGTGCCTTACAGGCTAGCCAGGTCGAATACATGTCGGCAATTTTGCCTTGCATTAACTGGAATTCGCCCAGCGCCTGACCAAACTGTTTACGGTCATGAATATATGGAATCACGGTATCCATACAGGCATCCATAATCCCCAGTGGGCCAGCACTCAATACAGCCCGCTCGTAATCCAGCCCACTCATTAACACTTTGGTACCATTGCCGACGCCACCCATGACGTTTTCTTTCGGTACTTCGACATTGTCAAAAAACAGCGGATAAGTATTGGAACCGCGCATGCCGAGTTTGTCCAAATGGGTGCCGTGGCTAAAACCTGGCATATTTTTCTCCACCAGAAACGCAGTCATACCTTTGGCACCGGCTTGCAAATCGGTTTTGGCATAGACCACCAGGACATCGGCATCGCCACCATTGGTGATCCACATTTTTGAACCATTCAGGAGATAATGATCGCCTTTGTCTTCCGCTTTCAGTTTCATGCTGACCACATCCGAGCCGGCATTCGGTTCAGACATCGCCAAGGCACCGACATATTCACCTGAAATCAATTTAGGCAGATAGCGCTGTTTCTGTTCTTCCGTACCATTACGCTTAATTTGGTTTACGCATAGGTTAGAATGTGCGCCATAGGACAGCCCAATGGATGCAGAAGCACGGGAAATTTCCTGCATGGCAATAATGTGCGCCAGATAACCGAAATTTGAACCGCCATATTCCTCACTGACTGTCAGACCAAGCAGGCCCATCTCGCCAAACTTTTTCCAAAGGTGAGCAGGGAACTCGTTGTCACGGTCAACCTGTTGAGCAATCGGGGTAATTTCTTTGGCGCAAAATGCGGCCACTGAATCACGAAGCGCTATTAGAGTTTCATCCAAACCGAAATCCAAGCTTTGTAAATTCATTCTTCATCCATCCTATGGTTCTATTTGTTGTATCCAAAAAAGCATTTTTGTTGTGCTTGTGGTTTTAACATACAACGAAAAAATAAAAAAGTGAATATATATTCACAAAATGATTTACAATTCATTTTATCTTGTTGAGAATAATTTTATGAGTTATAAAAGATCATCATTGATGCAGGAACGAATGGAACAAAATCGCCTGTCGATTTTGGAATCTGCTCGTGAACTGATTATTCAAGGGGGCTTGAAGGAGGCATCGATTCAGGCCATTGCAGAGCGCGCAGGCGTTTCTACAGGGCTGGTCTATCGATATTTCGAGAGCAAAAGCCAGATTTTGATCGAGGTTTTGTCGGCCGCGATTCAGCATGAAGTCGGGATCTTGAACCATATTGCCGAGTCAGATTTGTCGCCAAAACTGAAATTGCAAAAATCTGTTACAACTTTTGTCAAACGTGCAATGAATAGCCCCCAACTGGCGTATTCACTGATGTTCGAACCGGTTGATCCGGAAATGGAACATGAGCGTTTTCGCAGTAAGCAGCTGCTTAAGCAGAGCATTAAGGAAATTCTGGCCGAAGGAAAGGTCAATGGAGAATTCGAATTTGAAGATTTGAATACGGCAGCGTTGGGCGTGGTTGGTGCCATGACCTTTGTCGTGATTGAACCTTTAAATCCGTCCCGCAATGTGATGTTTGATCAGAAATATAAGGATCACTTTGTCAAACAGATTGCCGATTTTTGTGTTAACGCAGTACGTGGACAGGAGGAAAATTTACAAGCATAAACGCACAAGAAACCGGTACACAGACAAGGTCGTCGTGGTCATAAAACAATTAGTAAAGTTGAAAATCAGAATTACAAAGAATCAAGGAGATCGATTCAATGACACAAGTACGGTTAAGCTATGCCTATGGAACCAGCAGCCAGCCTTTATTGGGCATGACGATTGGTGAAAAATTTGATCAGGCTTGCGAGCAGTATGCAGAACGTGATGCGGTAGTGAGTTTGCATCAGAACATACACCTCAGTTACCGGCAGCTACAGGATCAGGTCAATGCCTTTGCCTGTCAGCTGCTGAAACTGGGTATGCAAAAAGGTGACCGTCTGGCAATCTGGTCGCCGAACTGTGTGGAATGGACCATTACCCAGTTTGCGGCCTTCAAGGCAGGCATTATTCTGGTGAACCTGAATCCGGCCTATAAAAGCAATGAGCTTGAATATGTGCTAAACAAGGTCTCCTGTAAGGGACTGGTGATTGCAGCGCAGTTTAAGACGACGGACTATCAGGAAATTCTGACTAAAATTGCACCTGAGCTGATGCAGACTGAAACTAAATTTCTCAATGCAGAGCGACTCCCACATTTAAAGCATGTGATTAAAATTGATGATCAGCAGCATACTGGCATCCACCGTTTTCAGGATTTACTAAGCTCGCCTAGCGAACAAGAGCTGGAACAACTGCAACAGATCTCCAGTGAATTGCAGTTCGATGAAACGATTAATATCCAGTTTACCTCGGGCACCACGGGCAATCCGAAAGGCACCATGCTGACCCATAATAATATTTTAAATAATGGGTATTTTGTTGGCGAAGCCATTCATTTAGGTCCGGAAGACCGTGTCTGTATTTCAGTTCCTTTATTTCACTGCTTTGGTATGGTGATGGGTAATCTGGCCTGTATTACGCATGGTTCCGCCATGATTTATCCGTCTGCCGTGTTTAATCCGCTAGAAACCTTAAAAGCCATTCAGCTGGAAAAATGTACCGCGGCTTATGGCGTACCAACTATGTTTATTGCGGTGCTGGAACATGAGCAGTTTGATGAATTTGACCTATCCAGCTTGCGTACCGGGATTATGGCGGGTAGTCCATGCCCGCAAGAAATTATGCAGCGCGTGATTGAACGGATGCATATGTCTGAAATCACGATTTGTTATGGCATGACTGAAACCGCACCCGTCAGTGCACAAAGCTCAACGGCAGACAGTGTCGAGCAACGTGTCAGTACGGTTGGCCGGGTACATCCGCATCTGGAAGTTAAAATTGTCGATGAAAATGGCAAGGTGGTTCCACGCGGCCAATTGGGTGAGCTGTGTGTACGTGGTTATTCAGTGATGCTCGGTTATTGGGAAGATCAGGATAAAACCCAGGAAGTGATTGATGCGGCGCGCTGGATGCATACCGGTGATATCGCTGAAATGGATGATGAAGGCTTTGTCAAAATCAAGGGCCGAATCAAGGACGTGGTGATTCGTGGAGGGGAAAACCTGTTCCCGAAAGAAATTGAAGATTTCCTTTATACCCATCCGGCTGTTTCAGATGTACAGGTGATTGGGGTGCCAGACCATAAATATGGTGAGGAACTTTGTGCCTGCATCATCCTGCATGAAAATGATCCTTGTACTGAAGAAACCATCCGTCAGTATTGTAAGGAGCATATTTCTCACAATAAAGTGCCGCGCTATGTGCGTTTCTTCCAGGAATTTCCAATGACGGCTTCAGGGAAGGCGCAGAAGTTCAAATTGCGTGAATTTATGCGTGAAGAGCTGAACTTGAAAGAGATTGCTTAAATTGTATTGATGCGATTCTTAAATGGGGCAAAGCAGTATTTAATGCATGCATTGCCTCCATTTGTATAACGGTTTCGATATCAATGTTTAGGCTTTTCTTACTTTTGATGGGCCAAAAGTAAGCAAAATCCCTTTATTTTGCTGAAGGGACTTCCATGTCCCTCAGCAAAATGGCGACATCCATGTCGCCGGGTCTATGATCAAATTTCAAGAAAACAGTAAATAAGATCAAGCTACAAGATTTAAATATTCAATCTATCTAAATACCCGCCTGAGTTTTAGATTCGTGCATAGATTTAGAGTAAAAATATGGCAAAAAACTTTCACAGTGAAGTCGTGGTCGCCAGTTATGACGATCATATCCGTAAACTGATTCCCGGTTATGAACTGGTGCATCAGCAGATTGAAGCAATTCTCAGCACTGAACTCCCAGAAACCGCACATATATTAATAGTGGGTTGCGGAACAGGTTATGAATTGTCGTATTTATTAGAGCAACATCCAGACAGGACCTTTACTGCAATTGATCCATCAGCAGCCATGCTGAAACAGGCTAGTAAAAATCTGAATTCTATAGATCGACAAAGAGTGCAATTCATCCAAAGCACGATTCAAGATTTGAATCAGCCGGATACTTTCGATGCCGCATTGGCCATTCTGGTGGCTCATTTCATTCCAAATTCCGAAAAAAACGGATTTTTTCAGGCTATCCATCAGTGTCTTAAAACCAACGGTCTTGCATTAACCTATGACCTGATGCAACCCGAAGATCAGCAAGACATCAAAATTATGCAGAAGCTGGCACAGCAGACAGGGTTAAGCATGGTGCAAAGTAGCAAGATGATTGAACGCTTGGAGCAGGATTTTCACTTGTTATCTGCGCAAAATTTTACAGCACTTTTAACCAAAGTCGGATTTAAACAGTGCAAAATTTATTGTCAAATCATGAATTATCATGGCTTTTTGCTCAGAAAATAAAGATCAAAGAACTTTTTGCAAATTCTAAAGTTTAAGAGAATATTCAGGGAAGTATTAAAACAATGTCGGCATATTACAGTTTTATTCAGCGCGAACAGCATGCAGATGGCAGTACTACGGCTTATTACCGTTCTAATATTCATGCACAAGGTGCGTGGAATCCACATGAGCAGCACATGGCGCCAGCCACCGGTATTCTATGCGTCGAACTGGAACAGTTTCAGCCACGTGCTGACATGCGTATTGGTCGGGTCGGGCTGGATATTTTTGGCCTGATAGCCTTTGGTGAATTTTCGATTACCACACGCATGATCCGTCCGGGTAAAACCATTGAACTGGTTGAAGCTGAAATGTGTGCCAATGGTAAAACCTGTATCGTGGCACGCGCGTGGAGAATGCTAACTTCAAATACCACGGCCATTGCTGGAGTGGAAGATTTTCCGATCGAAAGTCCAGAATATTTACCGGTTTGGGAGGGTATGCGCTGCTGGCCGGGCGGTTATATCCAGAGTATTGAAACCCGGGCACATGCTGACCATCGTGCAGGCAAGGGCATTGTCTGGCTAAGAAATTCGCTGGACATGGTAGAAGGTCAACCGACGACAGACTTTAGTCGTTTGCTCGGTATGGTCGATACGGCCAATGGCATTGTGCCACGTCAGGACCCGAATTCCGGTTGGGGATTTCCGAATCTGGACCTGCAGATTCATATGCACCGTCTGCCGCAGGGTAAATGGCTGGGACTGGAAGTGGTGCAGCAATATGGTGAAGATGGTATCGGTCTGACTAGCGGGATTCTGCATGATGTTCATGGACCTTTTGGCCGAAGTGAACAGATTCTGACCCTGCGAAAGTTCTAAAGCCTATTCAAAAACATCAAGGCCAATTGCCTCAATCTGTATTTATTGGCATGCTGTGCGCAATGAGTCAGGAACAGCACAAGATGCGGATCAGTATGATTGGGGCAGGGCGAGTGGCATATCATCTTGCCCGTGTATTTTCAGCACAACATGAGATCGTACAGATCTACAGTCGAACCCTAGAAAAATCACAGCAACTGGCTGAGCAATTCAACGCTCAGGCCATCGCTCGACCTGAACAGCTGAGTCATGAGGTGGATCTGGTCATTATCGCGGTCAGTGATCAGTCGATTGCCAGCGTCATTGAACGGATTCATCCGCATTTGCAGCAGAACCTGATCGTACATACCTCTGGCAGTACCCATCTCGATTTACTGAAAAATGTGCATGTGCGTGCAGGCGTATTTTATCCTTTGCAGACCTTTAGTCTGGAACGCCAGATTGATTGGCAGCAGACGCCACTATTTATTGAGGCGGAGAATGAACAGGACCAAATCCTGTTATTAGAACTGGCAAATAGCCTAAGCAATCGTGTTTATACTTATAATTCTAGTCAACGTCTCAGTTTGCATCTTGCAGCGGTATTTGCCTGTAACTTTGCCAATTATTGTTATGACATGGGCAAGCAGGTGGTTGATGCACAACAGGTCGATTTTAGTTTGTTGTATCCCTTGATGCTGGAAACCGCCAGTAAAGCCACGCAGAATGATCCCAAACAAATGCAGACCGGCCCAGCGATGCGTGGTGATCAGAATATCTTGAATATGCATCAGCAGATGTTAGCTAATATGCAGCGGGAAGATTTGCAAAATGTCTATCAGTTGTTGAGCCAGCAAATCCTAGAACGTCATCGAAAATAAAAGAGCCGGATTTTTTAGTCTAAAATAAAATACTCAATTCTTTTTCCTCTTTAATTTTGGTGAAAAATGAAAAGAAAAAATAATAAAAAATGGAAATAGTATAAAGATGAAAATCTATTTTTCTTCTTAAGTGTTATTTCGGGTGCATTTGTCTTTATATATAAGTGGATTGCAAAATTTCTCCCATAAAAAAGCGCTGATTAATCAGCGCTTTTTTTGAATCTTGGATTAAGAAATTTTCTTGAAGATAAAATCATTAATCTTGTGACCGGCTTCAATCCCGCGACGTTCAAACTTGGTTTGCGGACGCCATTCTGGACGAGGGTAGCTGTTGCCTTTGCCCGCCAGATTTTCCAGTCGTGGACGTTCTTCCAATACTTCAATCATCCACTCTGCATACGGTTCCCAGTCCGTTGCAGCATGGAAAGTTCCGCCAAGCTCCAGCTTTTGCTCCACCAGTGGCATACGGTCATGCGAAACAAAACGGCGTTTAAAATGACGCTTTTTCTGCCATGGATCAGGGAAGTACAATTGCACAGTATTGATACTGTTGTCTGGCATTTCACGTAATACCTGAATTGCATCTGCATCCAGTACACGTAAATTCGTTAGGCCTTCAACACCTGCTTCGTAAATGCATTGCGCAATACCCGGTACATGCACTTCAATCCCGACAAAGTTACGCTCAGGATTGGCTTTGGCCATCAATACCAGTGAACGGCCCATCCCAAAACCGATTTCTACAGTCAAAGGGCGCTCTGGATGTTCAAAGTGCTGACGCAAATCACCGACTGGATATTCCAAAATTAAGTGACCATATTGTTCAAGCGCAGTACGTTGAGAGGTGTTTAGCGGCATTGAGCGGCGCATAAACGTCACGATTTCACGGTGCTCGCTTAAGTTTTCCAGCTCCACGACTTGCTGGTCTAATTGATCGTTCGACATAACTTTGGCAAATCTAAAAATTCAGAATGCGGTATTTTAAGTCCTGAGCCGAGCAAGTCAAACTTTTCTCGGTATTTCTCCATAAAAATTGGCGAGATCTTCCAGATAAAATAAAAGAGCCAATTGAGGCTCTTTTATTAATCATCGTTCATCAGCTACTAAAACGGTCAATCAGTGTACTGCTGGCTTCATTTAAACCGATCACTGTTACGTCTATATTTTGGGCTTTAAACTTCTGAATCACGTTATTCAGCATATTGACCGAAGTCACGTCCCAAATATGCGCATGGGTCAGATCCAGTTCGACATGCTCAAGCTTCTCTTTAAAATCAAAGAACTGATAGAACTTCTCTGAACTGCTAAAGAATATCTGTCCAGAAATAAAGTAGCTGCGTGAATGAGCCGAATTCAAATGCGTATAGACATGTACGGTTCTTTCCAGTTTATTAATAAAAAACAGGGCAGAGAGCAATACGCCGACAAATACACCAAGCGCCAGATTATGAGTGACAAGCACGACAATAATCACGGCAATCATCACGGTATTAAATTCTAGCGGATGTTTGCTGAATTGCTTGATTGCTCCCCATTGAAAGGTGGTAAATGCCACCATAATCATGATCGCAACCAGAGCTGCCATTGGGATATAAGCCAGCCAGTCTTTCAAAAAAACCACGAGACACAGCAGAAACACGCCAGCGACCAGAGTCGATAAACGGGTACGTGCCCCTGAAGACACATTGATAATTGACTGGCCGATCATGGCACAACCGGCCATCCCGCCCATAAAGCCGCTGACAATATTGGCCATACCCTGACCACGACATTCCTGATGACGGTCACCTTCAGTTCCGGTCACTTCATCAATGACCGTAGTGGTCATCATGCTTTCCAGCAAACCGACAGTCGCCAAGGTAAAGGAATAAGGCAGGATAATTTGCAAGGTTTCCAGATTGAGTGGAATCTCGGGAAGCAGGAACACCGGCAAGGTATCTGGAAATTGCCCCAAATCACTGACGGTACGCATATCTGCACCCAAGAAGAGAGCTAAACCGCTAAGTACGATAATACAGATCAAAGGTGAGGGAATGGCTTTACCGATTTTAGGGATATAAGGAAACAGATATATAATCGCCAGACCAATCGCAATAAACAGATAACCGGTGCTATCCATCCGGTTAATTTCCGGGATTTGTGCCACAAATATCAGGATCGCCAAGGCATTCAAAAATCCGTATACCACCGCCTGAGATACAAAACGCATTAATTTAGCGACTTTAAAATAACCGGCAATGACCTGAATGATGCCGGTCAGAATTGTGGCAGCCAGCAGATATTGCAGACCATGTTCTTTTACCAAGGTAATCATCAAAAGCGCCATTGCACCTGTAGCCGCCGAGATCATGGCAGGACGACCGCCAAAAAAGGCAATGGATACTGCAATGCAGAAAGAGGCATATAAACCGACTTGCGGATCGACACCGGCAATGGCAGAGAAGGCAATTGATTCAGGAATCAGGGCAAGTCCCACCACCAGACCTGCCAATACATCTGTGCGGATATTGGAAAACCATTCTTCTTTTTTCAGGCTAATCACGAAATATCATCTAAATTTGGAAAACCTGTGTATGTTAAACAGATAGAGATAAAAATCTACACAAGATTGACTTGCAAAAGCCCAGAATATCCTGAATATTGAATGAGTAACTGCCCTGAGGTGACAGTTACGCTTTTTTGCAATTTACAGGTTTGATCACTTGAAAGTTTGTCAGAAGCGATTTAAAACATTGAGAAGTGTATAACAAGGATCAGAAATGAAGCTTTACTATTCACCAGGTGCCTGCTCACTGGCAGCACATATTATTTTAAATGAAATTAATGTCGATTTTGATTTGGAACGTGTTGATTTAAAAACACATAAAACAGAAAAAGGTACGGATTATTACGAAGTTAATCCTAAAGGCTATGTACCAGCGTTAGAAATTAACCCTGGTCTGATCCTGACAGAAAATGTTGCAATTCTACCGTTTCTTGCTCAACACGATCCAAAACAAGATCTGATTCCACCATCGGGCATGGGACGTGCCAAAGTGCTGGAATGGTTAGGTTATCTGAACTCTGAACTACATGATGCCTATGCGGTGTTCTTCGGTGGCAAGTTATCCGAAGATGAAAAGAAAAAAGCCTATGCAGAGATTGATCGACTATTGAGTTATATCGATAAAGCGATTGGTGAATCGGACAATGATTATCTGGTGGATGATAACTTTGGGCCTGCGGATGCCTATCTATTTGTCTTGACCAACTGGTCGAACCAGATTGAGCATGATTTGAGTCCATATAAAAATATTATTCATATCCGTAATAAAGTGGCAGAACGTCAGTCTGTACAGATTGCTATGCGTGATGAAGGTCTGATTCCTTAACTAAAAACAAAAATAAAGGACTCAATTGAGTCCTTTATTTTTGTTCATGAAAATTTATTTAAAGAAATAGCCGGTTTCCGGTGAGCTGGCATTGGCCATACGCTTGCGCGGCATACGGCCTGCAAGAAAAGCTTCTCGGCCTGCTTCAACGGCTTTTTTCATCGCAGATGCCATTAATACCGGATTTTGTGCAGCTGCAATCGCTGTATTCATGAGTACACCATCACAACCCAGTTCCATCGCAATCGCGGCATCACTCGCTGTACCGACACCGGCATCGACTAGGACAGGAACTTTGGCATTTTCCTTGATGATTGACAGGGTATGTGGATTCAGAATGCCCAGACCAGAACCAATCAGGCTACCCAATGGCATAATCGCAACACAGCCCATGCTTTCCAGCTCTTGCGCCACGATCGGATCATCCGAGGTATAAACCATGATCTCAAAGCCATCGTCAATCAAGGTGCGCGCAGCTTTCAGTGTTTCGGTTACGTTTGGATAAAGTGTCTTTTCATCACCCAAAACTTCAAGTTTGACCAGATTGTGGCCATCGAGCAACTCACGCGCCAGCATACAGGTGCGGACGGCACTATTGGCATCGAAGCAACCTGCGGTATTCGGCAAAATGGTATATTTTTCCGGAGGAATGACTGACAGCAGGTTCGGCTGGTCAGGATCTTGGCCAATATTGACCCGGCGAATAGCGACAGTGACAATCTCTGCACCGCTGGTTTCAATGGCCTGCTGAGTTTCATTTAAATCTTTGTATTTGCCCGTGCCTACCAAAAGGCGTGACTGGAATTGGCGTGAACCAATCTGTAATAAATCTTGCATAATTGTCCCGAGTATTAGCCGCCACCGACCGCGTGAATAATTTCTATTTTGTCTGTATCGCAAATTGGCGTATCGCCCAATCTGCTTTTAGGAATAATCATTTCATTGACTTCAACTGCAAAACGCTTACCCTCAAGCGCCATACTCTGAATCAGTTCCAGCAGATTCTTGCAGTGAGTTTCCTGTTGTTCGCCATTGATATAAATCATCATTCTAGCAACCCTCCATGATTTAAGTGTTGTTCAGACTTATCTGGCGTATTTTAAAGCATTCCAGGCCAGAATTAACCATCCGGCAATCATTAAAGCACCGCCAATAGGTGTAATAACCCCTAAACCGCGGGGTAATCCTAAGGCCATGATATACAGTGAGCCAGAAAACAGTAAAATGCCGACCTGAATCAGACCGAAGCTCCATTGAATGGGCAATGCAGGGATGACTTTCGCCAGTAAAGAAAGAATTAGTAGTCCTAAGGCATGATAGAAAAAATAATCCGTTGCCGTTTGCCACCAGCCGAGCTGTGCTTCAGTTGCACGTGCTTTTAAACCATGTGCACCAAAAGCACCGAGCATAACTGCAAATGCCAAATTAAGTGCTGAAATCGCAATCCACATTTGAATTGATCTTCCTGATAAAGTTTGCGCTCAACCTTAGCATAAATTCAAAATGCGGACATAAAAAAGCCTTCATCAAAGAAGGCTTTTTCGAGGTAAATCAGTAACGGAATTTGGTGTTAATTGGATGACATCGCCACTTTAATTTTTTCCATGGCATTTTTTTCCAGCTGACGAATACGTTCCGCAGAAACATTATATTCGGCTGCCAGTTCATGCAGGGTCGATTTCTCGTCATCTAGCCAACGGCGTTGCAAGATATTACGTGAACGATCATCTAGCTGATCCATGGCTTCGTGCAGAGCAGAGGTGCTTTGCTCCTCATAGTCTTCATTTTCAATCAGACGAGCCGGGTCATAACGGTTATCTTCAAGATATAACGCTGGTGCCACATGGGTGGAACCTTCATCATCGTCATCGCTTGATGCATCAAAAGCCGCATCATACGCCGTCAGACGGCCTTCCATTTCCAGTACTTGTTCTGGTGTGACATTTAAATCATTGGCAATAGACTGTGCTTCTGCGAGCGTCAACTTTTTCGATGATTTCTTCAGGCTGCGCAGATTAAAGAACAGTTTACGTTGCGCTTTAGTGGTGGCGATTTTCACGATACGCCAGTTACGGATCACGTATTCGTGAATTTCCGCCTTGATCCAGTGCACGGCAAATGACACCAAACGTACGCCCATATTCGGGTCAAAACGTTTCACAGCTTTCATCAGACCCAGGTTGCCTTCCTGAATCAGGTCACCTTGTGGCAGACCATAACCTGCATAACTACGCGCAATATGTACCACAAAACGCAAGTGCGACATGACCAGCATTTTCGCTGCATCTAAATCTTGGTCATAGTAATAGCGTTCAGCCAACTCTTTTTCTTGTTCGGCTGTTAAAATCGGAATCTGATTGACAGTGCTGATATAAGCACCGAGGTTGACACCTGGCGCCGATAATGACAGGGGCATCAACTGATTGCGGCTGTCACTCATGTGTTCTCCTTGAAGTGCGGGATAACCCTAAACTAGGTTTTATCTTAATCCAATCTCTCCACAAATAATGGATATTTGGGTAGAGAAATGTAAAAAAGTATACGAAAGTGAGGATCAACAGTTTAATTGAAATTTTTTAAGATTCAATTAAGTAGTGAAACTCTGTATCAGAAATTTTTTTAAATTCAAGCTTGAGCTGATGCAGCTGACAATAGCGGCTGACATCTGTCTGGCTATGCGGATCAGATGATTTCAGCAGGAATGTTTTCTGATTTCCGGCCTTTAGTGCGCGCTTTAACATTAATAGCGGCATCGGGCACGGTTTTCCCATAGCGTCTATAAGGCTGAATTGCGCTGGATCTTCGGACATTGCGGTTTTATTTAGATAGCAGAAAAGGCTATAAATAGTAGCAAATATGATGCCAGAACCAAACTGGTTTCAGAAAAAGAAGATCTAAATGACTTTATAAAGTCTTTTGACAATTTTCATGAAAAAAATAACTAAATCAAACAGAACATGCTAAAAAAAATCTATTAATTGTGATAAACCCATGTTAAGCTCGTTGCGTATTTGGGACTTTGAATAAACAAAGTGATTGTTTTTCACCCTATTACATAAATGGATGTAACCGGGATTTTGTTGATAGTTTTACAGAATGATTACAAGCTTAAAAATAATATTTTCAAACTTGTTTGCTCTGCTGTTTGCAACACCGGGTGGTCCTTCTTTTAGTTTCAATGAGGATTAACTTATGACAGCTGCTCGCGAACAAGGCGTAGTTAAGTGGTTTAACGATACTAAAGGCTTCGGCTTTATTCAACGTAATGGCGGCGATGACGTATTCGTTCATTTCCGTGCTATCCAAGGTGACGGTCACCGTTCACTTCGTGACGGCCAACGTGTTGAATTCAGTGTTGTTAAAGGCCAAAAAGGCTTTCAAGCTGAAGAAGTTCAACCATTAGACTAATCTTCGGATTAAGCTAAAAAGAAAACGCTCCAATATAACTTGGGGCGTTTTTTGTTTATACTATCCCTATCTTAGTGATTACCCAATTAGAGCACCGCTTTATGTCATCTGGTTTTGAAACCTTAAATTTACATCCCAATCTAAAAAAAGCGATTGATGCTTTAGGCTTTACCACCATGACGCCTATCCAGCAGAAGGTTTTGAAATTCACGCTGGCAGGACATGATGCCATTGGCCGTGCACAGACAGGTACAGGTAAAACTGCGGCCTTTTTAATTAGTATCATGAATGATCTATTAAATAATCCGATTCAGGAACAACGCTATCGCGGCGAACCGCGTGCGCTGATTTTGGCACCGACCCGTGAACTGGCGTTACAGATTGAAAGCGATGCACAGGATCTGGCGAAATATGCTGGTCTCAATGTGGTGACCTTGCTGGGTGGTGTGGATTTTGACAAGCAAAAGAACCAGCTTAATAAAGCGCCTGTCGATATTATGGTGGCTACACCGGGTCGTTTGATCGATTTTGTAGAACAAAAAGAAGTCTGGCTGGATCAGATTGAATTTTTGGTCATTGATGAAGCCGACCGCTTACTAGATATGGGCTTTATTCCTTCAGTAAAGCGCATTGTGCGTTTCTCGCCGCGTAAAGAACAACGTCAGACTTTAATGTTCTCTGCAACTTTCAGCTACGATGTGCTGAATCTTGCACAACAATGGTTATTTGAACCGGTCACAGTTGAAATTGAACCGGAAAAGAAAACCAATGCCGATGTCGAACAACGGGTTTATATGGTCGCCAAGGCGGACAAATATAAATTGTTGCAAGAAATTCTGCGTGATGAGCCGATTGAAAAAGTCATGATTTTTGCCAACCGTCGTGATCAGGTGCGCAAACTTTATGATCATTTAAAACGTGATGGTTATAAGGTGGTGATGTTGTCGGGCGAAATTGCTCAGGACAAACGCCTGAAAATGCTGGACCAGTTCAAAAATGGTAAACATAACATCATGATTGCAACAGATGTTGCAGGTCGTGGCATCCATGTTGATGGTGTATCGCATGTAGTGAACTTCACCTTGCCGGAACAGTCGGATGATTATGTGCATCGTATTGGCCGTACCGGTCGTGCGGGAACCAGTGGTGTGAGTATCAGTTTCCTTGCAGAAGATGATGCGTTCTATCTGCCAGAAATTGAAAAAGCCATTGGGCAAAAATTGCCTTTGACCCGCCTGGAAGGTTACTGCTAATCCAGACCATAGAAAAACCGCTCTTGAAGAGCGGTTTTTTATTGCGCTGTGGTTTAAGGCTTATTTGGCCTGACAGCGAAATGTAAGCACTGTCTGATAATCATCATTCTGGTTTAAACCGGTATTGGTACCTGCGATATTCCCGAGAACGGTAGCCGCTGCCTGAATCATCTGACCTGTTTGTTCATCGACCACGCCTTTTAAAGCGCCGTTATAAGCTGTCTTTTCATCCACAATAATTGGGGTTGATCGAGAGCCACAGGCTTTATTGGCCGCAGTAATCGCGTTGTTTTTCGAGGTCAGTTGATTTTTACCTAATCCGGTCACTTCATACTGGTTATTTTCCTTTTGCACTGCCAATGCAGTCGGGTTTGAGGCACAAGCAGTAAGCAATAATGCGGAAATAGCTAATCCGCTGAAAGCGATTGTTTTTTTCATCATGAAATCTCAAGTAAATACGATGCTGAATATTTCAACACAGCAAGCAGCGCAGATTTTGTAGCTGTTGTATAGGTTTGGCAATTTTTGGTATAGCTCTATGTGAGTTAGGTGAAAAATAGAGCAGCACAGGATTGAAAAACCAAGCAACTTTATCTTCAAATTGTGATGAGCGTGCTGAATCGCTATGAAGTTTCTAGCGTATTTTTCTTTGAATATGCTAATCTTGAGTATGGTTTTTTAAGTGTAGATATACAAGGCAATGACGGAATCTGCGATTGACATCGTTCATCAAAATATTCACCAACGGCAATCGATTGGTCATCTGCTGGCACCCGCACCCAATGCAGAACAACTGGAAAGAGCCTTTCAAGCGGCATTAACTGCACCCGATCATCATCGGCTCAAGCGGACCACATTTGTGGTGGTTCCAGATAATCAGCGTGAAGCTTTTGGAGGGTTGCTGTCGCAGGCGCTCGTCGATTTGGGTGAAACTGAAACAGCGCAGATTGAGCGGGTCAAGAATCATCCATTTCGTGCGCCTTTATTGGTGCTTGCCTTAACGCGTTTGCAGGATCATCCTAAAGTTCCGCATTTTGAACAAATCCTTAGTTCAGGCGCAGCCATTCAGAATTTTCTGTTGTCACTTCAGGTTCAGGGTTTCTCGACCATGTGGCGTAGCGGTGCTGTAGTCGAGTCTGGCCTGTTTAAGCAGGCATTGGGAATTTCAAAAGATGATCTGGTCTCAGGTATTATTTATATTGGCACTGCAGCAAAAGCAATTCCAGCACGCGCAGAGATTCAAACCGGTGATTTTGTCAGTTATTGGAACCAGAACAGCTAGTTTGCAGGGTATAACAGGATATTAAAAAATAAGATGTCAGAATTAAATTTCTCAAAACTGGTAGAACCGGTTGCAGTTGATCATAAGACAGCTTTAAGAGTCACGGTATTGGGTGGGGGCAGCTTCGGTACTGCAATGGCCAATACTGCAGTGCGTAATGGTTGCAATACCATGATCTGGATTCGTGATGAAGCAGTTGCGGCAGATATTAATGTCACGCATATCAATAAACGCTATTTGCCAGATTTTAAGTTAGAAGAAAATCTGCTGGCGGTGTCAGAACTAGAACAGGCTGTGCGTGATCGAGATATTATTTTAGTCGCTATTCCGAGCCATTCTTTCCGGGATGTCTTGCAGCAAATCAAACCTTTTATTACATCGCAAGCCGTGATCTCGCTGACCAAGGGTATTGAAGCCAAAACCTTTAGTTTCATGAGCGATATTATTCGTGAAGTGTTGCCTGAAGTGTCTTATGGTGTGTTATCAGGACCGAATCTGGCCAAGGAAATTGTGGCAGGACAGCCGGCAGGAACCGTGATTGCCAGCCAGTCCGAGCTGGTGCGTTATGCCGTACAACAAGCCCTACATAGTGCCTTGTTCCGCGTATTCGCCAGTGATGATGTGCATGGGGTAGAACTCGGGGGCGCATTAAAAAATATCTATGCTGTCGCGATGGGCATGGCTGCTGCGTATAACGTGGGTGAAAATACCAAGAGTATGATCCTGACCCGTGCTTTGGCTGAAATGAGCCGTTTTGCAGTAAAACTCGGTGCAAATCCGCTGACCTTTCTTGGGCTTTCAGGTGTGGGTGATTTGTTCGCAACCTGTAGCAGTCCGCTCAGTCGTAATTATCAGGTGGGTTACGCACTTGGCAAGGGTAAGACTTTGGAGCAGGCAACAACTGAACTGGGTCAAACGGCAGAAGGGATTAATACCATTTTGCAGGTCAAGGCACGTTCGGAAGAACTCGATGTGTATATGCCGATTACTTCGGCCTTGTATGATGTGATTTTTGAAGGTGCGCCGCCACTCAATATTGCCTTGTCATTGATGAAAAATGGTCATCGCAGTGATGTTGAATTTGTCTTGCCACATCATCAAGTCTGATCTATAACACAGGGACTGTCTGCGAATTGTCATATCAGCTAGTTAACATGCAGGCAAAAGAATATAAGGAAATCAAATGCAACTGACTTTAGTTCGACATGGCGAGGCCGCACCACCGGTCAATGGTAATGACACCAAGCGACCTTTAACGGAGCGTGGTCATCAACAGGCTGAGCAAACTGCACAGTTCTTAAAGGATCTGATTAAGCCTGAAGTCTTTGTGGTCAGTCCGTTATTGCGTGCGCAGGAAACTCTGGCACATTTGCAGCAGTATTTTAAAGATGTGCCGGTGGTGATCTGTAATACCATCAAACCGGATGATGATGCCAAAGTCGCAGTGGAATGGTTGTCGCAACTGCCTTATGAATCGATTGCAGTGGTATGCCATATGAATGTGGTGGCACATATGTCTTCCATTCTGCTGGCTGAATCTTTTCAACCTTATGCATTGGCAGAAGCACGTATTTATGATCAGGCGGTGATTGCCCCTGGCTTATCCACACAGATAAAAAGCTTTAGTCCTACACTATAAAAAATTAATTAAAACGGCAGAACACAATCAATGTTGTATTTATGGATGCCTGAAGCCAATGGGGTTTGGCAATGGTCAACTGGGGAATTCTGGAACACTGCGGACACATTAGAACAGCTGATTCAGGATATACAGGCTCATCATGGCGAAGAGGCGGTGGTATTTTTCCCGAGCCGTCATGTGCAAATTTTGCAGCAGACCTTGCCCAAGAGCCAATATAAGAAAATGGGCAATGATGGCATTAAATATTTGCTCGAAGAATATGTGGTGCTGCCGGTAGATGCCATGAAAGTGCTGCATCATTTTCAACAGCCGGATCAGATCAGCATTATGGGAATTGCGAATTCTACGCTTGAGACCTTGCAACATGCTTTAAGCCTGATCCCGGTCAAGCTAGCAGCTTTGTTGCCGGACTTTTTAGTGCTGCCGGTTCCTGATGCCAATCATCGTGTGATTGCTCAAATTGGTGGGCGTTTGCTGGTGCGCGAGTCGGAATATATCGGTCAGTCGCTAGATGATCTAAGCCTTTATCTGGATTATCAGTCCAAGGACCTCAGCTATAAGGTGAGCAACCTGAATCAGGAGCAGTTGCGTAGTCTTGAAGCACTCATCACTCAGGAGCAACTGGAGTCTTTCCAATATGGTATTCCTGTACTGAAAAAACCAAAACAGCATCCGTTTAATATATTGCCTAAAGCAAAATCTGATGGTGCTATTTCCGGTTACTGGAAAGCCTGCGCGGCAGTTTTTCTGGGTATTTTGGTATTGCAGTTTAGTTATGATGCTGTGCGCTGGTATCAATATAAAAAAGTGGCGAATCAGACTGCCGCGCAAGCCATTGACCAGTTTAAATACTGGTTTGGACAAAATTATCCGGTCACTGAGCAGAATATCAAAAGTCAGTTTGAAGGGCAGTTGCGTCAAAGCCAGATTGCAGATACGCATGCATTACAGCTGATTAGTCGGGTGGGGCCTGTCTTGATGCAAAATCAGATTGTGGCACAACGGGTAAATTATGATACTTCTGTGCTAAGTATGGAGCTTAAGGTTAATTCATCAGAAACGTTAAATGCACTGACCACGCAATTGAGCCAGCAAGGTTTTAAGGTGGAGCTGGGGAATATTCAGGCCAGCGGAACAGCTGCGATCGGACTGGTGAGGATTCAATAATGAAAGGCCTTGAAGCGCTACAAAATCGTATGGATCAGTCTTTTGAAAAACTGAGTGATTATCTGGACAGCTTGTCGGTACGTGAACGGGTAATGGTAATTTTTACCACTGTTTTTGTGATTGTGGGGGCAGTCGGTTCTGCACTCTGGTATATGCATCAGGCGGCAGATACCCAGCAAAAACGCTTAAATCAGCTGAAAGATACCATTGTTTGGATGCAAAGTAATGCAGTAACCATGAAACCGGCTGGGGACACCCAACTGGATGCAGCGGAGAAAGTACAGCGAGTCGCACAGCAGCAAGGATTGTCGGTGGCTTCCCAGCAAATGGAAGGAAAAATTCAATTGGCGGTCATGCATGAAAATTATGCAGTACTGGCAAATTTCCTGACTCAGCTGGCACAAATGGGGCTAAGTATCGAGAAAATGGAACTAAATAATGAGGCAGGACAGATTAAATTAACGGCGACCATACAATAAACGGTAAAAATAAAGATTTGCAAAGCATGGTTTTTTTGTCAGCCTATGCCTATAATATGCCGACTTAAAAAGCAGTAGACTTTTCTGGATATGTTGTATTCTCTAGCCCGCCCTTTGTTGTTTTCTTTAGCACCAGAGCGTGCACATGAGCTGACATTATCACTATTGAAATCATCCCATAAAATGGGCTTGATGCGTCAAAACGTTGCTGCGAAACCTGTGACCTGTATGGGAATCGAATTTCCCAATCCGGTAGGTCTTGCGGCAGGTTTGGACAAAAATGGTGCCTATATTGACGCCCTTGCCGGTCAAGGTTTTGGTTTTATTGAAATTGGTACCATTACCCCGCGACCGCAAGCCGGCAATCCTCATCCGCGTTTATTCCGTTTGCCACAGGCCAAAGCCATTATTAACCGTATGGGCTTTAATAATGATGGCGTGGATCAGCTGGTTGAAAATGTCAAAGCGGCCAAATTTAAAGGCATTCTCGGTATTAATATCGGTAAAAACGCTGATACTCCGGTAGAAAAAGCAGTAGATGATTACCTCATCTGTTTAGAAAAAGTCTATAATTATGCTTCTTATATTACCGTCAACATTTCTTCTCCCAATACCAAAAACCTGCGCAGCCTGCAAAGTGGTGATGCACTCACCGAACTGCTGGAAACACTGAAGAAGCGTCAGCTTGAATTGGCTCAGGAATACCAGCATTATGTACCTTTGGTACTGAAAGTGGCGCCTGATCTGGATAACAGCGATATTGCCTTTATTGCCAAGCAATTATTGCAATTCAAGATTGATGGCCTGATTGTGACCAATACCACACTGTCACGTGAAGGTGTAGAGGGTCTGGAGCATGCAGAGGAAGCAGGTGGTTTGTCTGGCGCGCCAGTATTTGAGAAAAGTACCGCATGTCTGGCTGCATTTGCTGCGGTATTAAAAGGACAAATTCCATTGATTGGTGTGGGTGGTATTCTTTCAGGTGCAGATGCTGCTGCCAAGAAACAGGCAGGCGCCAGCCTTGTACAAGTTTATAGTGGCCTCATCTATACTGGACCTAAACTTGTAAAAGATTGTGTAGACGCACTTTAAATCCTATGAATGCCATTGATATCTTTCTACTGATTATCTTGCTCATTGGAGGGCTCAACGGTTTGCGTCAAGGATTTATTAAAGCCTTTGCGAACTTAGTGGGATGGATCTTTGCCCTGATTGTTGCGGCAAAATATTCAACGCTACTTGCGCCGTCTATGGTTGCTCTGAGTACAGATCCAGTCGTACAAAAGATTGCGGCCTTCGCTTTTATCGTCCTGCTGATTGTAGTTCTGACCTGGATCGTTACTGCACTGTTGAACCGTATTTTAAAGAGTCTTAAACTGGGTCCTCTTAACCGTCTGGCGGGTGGTGTCTTTGGTAGCCTGAAAGGTTTGCTGATTGTTCTGATTACCATGCAGGGAATTGGCCCGTGGGTAGAAAGCTCACCTCACTGGAAACAGTCCAAGTTTATTCAAGCCTTATTGCCTTATGCACCTTGGGCGACTCAAATGTCGAAAGAAGCCGCGAATGGCGCACTACAACATATCAAGCCTGAAGGGACATCGAAACCTTCAGCTTCATCATCTGAAACATCGTCCAAGTCTGGAGCTGCAGATGAGTCTACAAATAATCCTTTTTATTAATCCTAGCTTGTCTGCGAGGTTGCTATGTGTGGAGTAGTTGGTATAGCTGGTAAATCACCCGTTAACCAAATGTTGTTTGATGCATTAACGATGTTACAACATCGTGGACAAGATGCAGCTGGGATCGTGACATGTGATGAAGGACGTTTATTCCTGCGCAAAGACAACGGCATGGTGCGTGATGTATTCCATACTCGTCATATGCGTGCTTTGAAAGGAAATTACGGTATTGGTCATGTGCGTTATCCAACAGCCGGTTCATCGAGCAGTGCTGAAGCACAGCCGTTTTATGTGAACTCACCGTACGGGATTACCTTAGCACATAATGGTAACCTGACCAATGCCGAAGAAATTCATGATGACCTGTTCAAAACTGACTTGCGTCATATGAACACTGATTCTGATTCAGAAGTCCTGTTAAACGTGTTTGCGCATGAACTGCAAAAACATGGCAAACTGGTACCGACGTCGGAAGATATTTTCCATGCGGTAACACGTGTGCATGAGCGTTGTAAAGGTGCTTATGGCGTGGTGGCGATGATTACCGGTCAAGGTCTGGTGGGCTTCCGTGATCCAAATGGTATTCGTCCACTGATCTACGGTTCACGTGAAACTGAACAGGGTATGGAATATATCATTGCCTCTGAGTCTGTTGCGATTACTGCGCTGGGCTTTAAAGTTGAGCGTGATATTCTACCGGGTGAAGCAGTATTTATTGATTTGGAAGGTAATTTCTTTACCAAGCAATGTGCGGCGAATGCTGAATATCGTCCTTGTATTTTTGAATATGTTTATTTTGCCCGTCCAGATGCCATCATTGATGGAATCTCAGTGTATAAAGCACGTTTGAAAATGGGTGAGAAGCTGGCGCAAAAAATTCTGCGCGAGTGGGGTGAAGAGCATGATATTGATGTGGTAATTCCGATTCCGGATACTTCACGTACTTCTGCACTGGAACTTGCCAATATGCTGGGCGTGAAATTCCGTGAAGGTTTCATGAAAAACCGTTATATCGGTCGTACTTTCATTATGCCGGGGCAACAGCTGCGTAAAAAATCGGTACGTCAGAAACTGAACCCGGTTGAGCTTGAGTTTAAAGGTAAAAACGTACTGTTGGTGGATGACTCGATTGTCCGTGGTACAACCTGTAATGAAATTATCCAGATGGCTCGTGATTCTGGCGCGAAAAAAGTATTCTTCGCTTCTGCAGCACCGATGGTGAAATATCCAAACGTTTACGGTATTGATATGCCAGCAAAATCAGAATTGATTGCATCGGAACGTAGCGTAGAAGAAATCCGTGAAATTATTGGTGCTGATCGTCTGATTTTCCAAGATCTGGAAGATTTGAAAGATGCGGTAAGAACCACCAAGGTGCCGGACGTCAAAGACTTTGATTGTTCAGTGTTTGATGGTATCTATGTTTCGGGTGGCATTGATGCGCAATATCTGGATGATCTTCAGCAAAAACGTAGTGACAGCGCCATGAAAGAAAGCAATTATATTGATGTCAATATTGATGCAGCCTCAGTGGATTTGACCGGTGTGCGTGAAGTCTAAGTAGTTAAAATCATCATGAAAAAGCGGGAATTTCCCGCTTTTTTGTTTTATGATGAGCCCATTGAAAATCATCATTTTAGGGTTCTGCATTGCGAAACGTAGGATACGATTTTATAAAAAACAAAAATATAGTACTGCCTGTAAGTTTTTGCCTGATTGCAATTCTGTTGACTATTTTTATTATTAATACCGTTGTTGGTCTCTTTGTTTTTTATACTGATCCTAGCCAGTCGATCTTCTGGCATACGTTGAGTCCCTATCTGATTGCTTTGCTGTTATGTGCCATGATGATCTCGGTCATCTATGAATTTTATATTTTTCGGAATGGTGGTTATTCGCTGGCGAAGCAGTTGGGTGCACGTCGGTTGAGTCCGATGGACAGTATTCCAGAAGAAAGTGCTGTACTGCACATTAACCAGCAGCTGGCAGAGATTTTTCTGATTGATGTTCCGGCGGTATATGTGTTGCCCGATGAAGTCGGTGTTAATGCGCTGACGGCAGGGTTTAGTCCGCGGGATACCGCAATTATCCTGACTTGGGGTGCGATACAAACACTGGATAAAGTCGAGCTGTATGGCTTGCTCAGCCATGAATTCAATAAAATCCTGTCTGGTGAAGCTGCGGAAAATACCCGTTTGAAAATTCTGTATAGCAGTTTAACTACGTTTAGTCAGTGTGGCAGTAAGATTGCCAAGTCCGGTTTTTATCGAGCGGGTAGTCCTCGTGAAAACAAGTTCGAAACTTTCTATATTTCAGTGGGCGCGGTGATCTGGCTGATTGGTAGTTTGGGTGTTTTGATTTCCCGTTTTATTAAATATATTTCACTGGGTGGTCGAACCTATAAAAATGATCGGAAGACCCGTCGCCTGATTCAAAATGATGCCAATATCCAGACTTTACTCAGAATCCATGTGCATCATTCTGGCTCCCAGATTTATAGTGAATATGCTGAATCCATTTCACATATGTGCTTTGCCAATTCCTTGAGCCCACAAAACTGGCTGAATATTCATCCCAATATCAATCAGCGGATTTATGAATTAAATCCTGCCTTGATTCAGGACTTACAGCTTGAGAATCTGAAAAAACTCAAGAATCAGCCTTTGTTTAGTTTGTTTCGTTCTTTGGAAGAAGTGGTGCCTGAAACTGCAATGAGCTGGAGCTCGCCACAACCTTTGCCTTTGTTGCGGCTGTCTCCGATCAGTTTTGCAATTAAAGATGCGATCAAACCACTGAATCCGGAACTTCGGCTCAAGATGCCACGTCCGGAACTGATTAAGCGTGCATTACAAACCGCAACTGGTTCTCGTGAAGTGATGGTCGCCAT
The DNA here is from genome assembly GCF_024129685.1 of Acinetobacter lwoffii. Lineage (GTDB taxonomy): Bacteria > Pseudomonadota > Gammaproteobacteria > Pseudomonadales > Moraxellaceae > Acinetobacter > Acinetobacter lwoffii_X. The sequence continues at coordinate 99,349 of NZ_JAMXXL010000004.1, forward strand.
TTTAATGATCCGTCAATATCGTGAATTTATTCCGACTGAGGCTGAAGTTAGCCGTGCCATTGTAGATTCATTGCTCAATCTGGACGGGCGGGTGCATATCTCGATTTTCCAGCAAGCTTGTAACAATATTGGTGGCATGCCGACAACTGTTGCACGCCAGTTTTTGATGAAGCTGGCACGGATTATTCAGGAAGATGGCGAAATTGGCCTGTTGGATGCATTATTACTGGAATGTGTGAAATACGAACTGAATTTGCTTCCTGCACATACGCCTACAGCACTCGATGAGGTCAAGCCACAGATTGTGCGTTTGATCGACGCCTTGCTGCATGTACAGCAGATTAATAGCGGCAACCAGCTTGAGGTGCGGGAGCGGATTTTAAACCGGATTCTGACCGCTCAGGAACTGGACTTATATAATGAAATTTCTGATGAGCCGATTGATCTAGCAGAAATCCTGAATGATATTGCGGGGCTGTTATTGCGTGATCGCCTCAGTATTTTAGGTATTGCAGAGGCCTGTTTGTGGAGTGATCGTATCGTGACACAGGATGAGTTGGACGTGATAGAGCTGTTGTATTGGCGCTTGGGTTTTGAGGCAGAACAGGTCGTTCAGCAAATGTTAAAGAAGAACAGTTTAACCATTCTGTAGAAAATAAATGAGAACGCGCAGCTTTAGCCGGAATCTGTTATAACAGCAGGAATGGTTTAATTGTGTATTAAAAGCACGGTTTTTAGCAGACAGCTAAACTTTGTACTAGAATCCATCAGGATAAAAAAGAAAAGCTGAAAAAGTTCGGCAAAGCACAGGCAATCCGGCTAAAATGTTCAGCCTGAAATTGGTGATGATGAAAAGATGATTGGGCATCAGCGTGACATACTGGCAACATTAGGAATCGATCTCTGGATTCCTAGGGACAGCGCATGTCAGCCGCACCAGGTTTCGATCTGGCGTGATCAGGCTGCACCTGAATTTCACACCGATATCGTCTTACCACAGCCTGCTTCCGTAGAGGCGTTGGCTGATCTACCGATTCCTGAGCCAGAGCCAATTGTTACGCTTAAGGTTGATACACCACCTGCGGCACCGACTCACATTGCAACTGTTCAGGAACAGCGTGAAATCGTACAAATCCCGCCATTCAGTTTGCAGGCTTTAAGTCTGGCACATTGCAGTATCGTGATTGATGCAACTGCAATGACCGAAGACACCCAGAATTTATGGGGCAATATCCAGCGTGCAGTCCCAGGTGAGTTTCATGAGCTGAACTGGCCATTTCCCTGGGCCAATGTTCAGGATGGACGTGGTGTAGAATCCTATATTCAGGGTTTTCTGGATGGAATGAGTGCAGAGAAAAATATTATTTTCCTCGGGCCTGTAGCGCATATATCAAATACGAAAATGATCCAGTTGGCATCTTTACAAGAAATGCTGGATCAGCCGATTCTAAAAAAACGTTTATGGCAGTTTATGCAAAATAGGACTGCCAGTCTGGAATAATCTTGCTGTGGAATAAAAATAGATGAAACAAAAAGTGGTTGTATTTAGTCAAATTGATACTGATATTCAAAACAAGCTGGAACAAAATTATCAGGTTAGTTATATACAACCGAAGCTAGGCGATGTGAATCAACAGCTTTTGCAGCAGGTTCAGGATGCTGATGGCATGATTGGCGCAGGGCGCTTGTTGAATCGCGATAATCTGGCCAGTGCCACCCGGTTAAAAATTATCTCCAGTGTCAGTGTCGGTTATGACAACTATGAACTGGATTATTTAAATGAAAAGAAAATTTATCTCAGTCATACGCCGCATGTACTGACTGAAACCACTGCTGACCTGGCTTTCACTTTACTGATGTCAGCAGCACGCAAAGTGGCTTACCTGGATCAATGGACCAAGCAGGGACAATGGCAGCGTACCGTGGGCGAAGCACAATTTGGTATGGATATTTTTGGAAAAACCCTCGGAATTATTGGTCTCGGTCATATTGGAGCTGCAATCGCACGTCGTGGTTTTTACGGTTTTAATATGAATATTCTGTATCATAATCGTCGGGAAAAACCAGAACTTGCTCAAGGGTTGAATGCGAAATATTGCCAGCTTGAGGAACTGTTACAGCGTTCTGACTTTGTGGTCGTTGCAGTAGATTTGAATGCGGATTCTAAGGCGCTGATTGCGACAGCGGAATTGGCTAAAATGCAATCCCATGCAGTATTGGTCAATATTTCACGTGGCTCGGTCATTGATGAACAGGCATTAATTTCAGCTTTAAAAGCCAAGCAGGTTTTTGCTGCCGGTCTGGATGTGTATCAGAAAGAGCCGTTAAAGGAATCGGAATTATTCCAGTTGGATAATGTGGTTACATTGCCACATGTGGGTTCGGCCACTGCAGCCACCCGTAAAAAAATGGCAGAACTGGCTTATCAGAATCTTGTTGATGCCTTGGAAGGACGAGTACCTCGTTATGTAGTCAATCCGGAATTTTAAAACGCCATTAAATGTAGTTGGAATGGTATTAAAAAATAACATTTTCTTGCGTCTCTGCTCATTGTTCAATGCTATATTCAAGACAGATTAGATTGGCAGGATTAGAGATTTTTCATTGAAACGATTGGCGCTGGCGTGTGGCTTAAGTCTGTGTATGGTGGCAGGGCACAGCTCTAACCATGATTTTAATCAAGTAAATGTACAATTTTCTGTGCCTGATATTGGTACAGGCGTCGGCTTACTCGATCAACAAAAAGAAAAAATGATCGGTGAAAAAGTCTATCGTGAAGTGCATAAACAAATGCCGGTCCTGCAAAATCCATGGCTTGAAGATCAGCTGCTTTCAGTATTTTCTCATATCCTGAGTCAGACTCAATTGCAACAGCCGATCGGTTTGCTGGTTATTAATGACCCGCAAATTAATGCCTTTGCTGTACCAGGTGGTCTTTTTGCACTTAATGCTGGTCTGATTAATTCAGCCCGAAACATGGATGAAGTGGCAGGAGTGATGGCACATGAAATTGCACATGTCACACAACGTCATTACAGTCGCTCTCAGGATGCCTTTAAAGGGCAAGGTTTACTGGCGCTAGCTGGAATTCTCGTCGGTGCTTTGGTCGCTTCTCAGGCAGATGGTGATGTCGGCACAGCGGTCATGATGGGTTCACAGGCAGCACTTATGGATAAACAGCTCACTTATAGCCGTAATCAGGAGCGTGAGGCAGACCGGATTGGTATGCAATATATGTATCGTGCCGGCTATAACCCGCATAGCATGGCAGACTTCTTTGAGGTCATGCATCGCTCGACCAGCCGATTGAGCTTTCTGCCAGATTTCTGGTTCACTCATCCACTCACCACAGAGCGTATGAGTGAAGCGCGTTTACGTGCCAACCAGCTTCCTGCGGTGAAACGCAATCTCAATGATCAAGACTTTGAAATTATCAAGTGGTATAGCAGGGTATTGTCTGGTCAGACCAATGCAGAGCAGCTTATCCTGATGGATCGGCAAAATAATTTTGCAGGCCAGCTTGCCTTAACTGCCTATCAAATACAACAGAGCGATTTTCAGGCCGCGCAGGCTACTTTAGATCGAGCAAAAAAGCATAACCAGATGCATCCTTTACAGGTTTTATTTCAGACTGATATTTATTTAGCCCAGAACCAGCTTAATGCAGCTTTGAAAAGTGTAGCGTCAGCAGCGCGGATCATGCCGGAGAATCGAGCGCTCAATTATAAATATGCAGAAGTGTTGATTCGTGCCAAGCAGCCTGCTCAGGCAAAAGTCTTGGTACAGCGATTTTTAAATGCCAATTCACGTGATGTCAGTGGCTGGCGACTGATGCAACTGGCTGCCAATGCAGAGCCAGATTCGCCGATCAAGGCTGCTAATGTGCTGCGCTATCGTGCAGAAGTAGAATACTGGTCGGGATATGAAGAAACCGCGATCAAATCATTATTACATGCCCAGCGTAGCGTGAAAAACAATCAATCTTTATCGTCCACCATTCGCCAGCGTCTAAAACAGATGCAGCAGGCACATCAATATAAGATTTAAAGCTGAACTGGGTTTTAAGTTTTTGTATCAGGATGATATAGCAAGAATATATTCAATCAGGCTACAATATTTTTGAAAGATCAGCGTGAATCAAATTGAAGCATAATATGAAAAAAATACTATTAGGTATGTGTCTACTGTGGTGGAGTTATGGGGTTTTTGCTGCGAGTGCAGTTGAATATGTGGAAGCGATAGAACGAATTAATGCGGATTATAAAAAGGAATCGCGTCAGTTTTTAAGTGGTTTAAATCCGCAGCAACAAGGTTTTAGTCCTGAGCAGAATGCAAAATTTTGTGAAATTGTAGGACGTTATGTTGATCGTTTATATCAGGCCGCTGACCAGAATCGTCCTTATCTGGATCGTCAATTTCAAAATATGAGTAAACAGGATGTAATTGTAGAAGTGAAATCGTCTAAAGAGATGCAATTACTTAAGCGTTATCAGGTCGATTGTAATTTGCAATGAGAATACGTCAGGAACTGTCTTTGATTAAAGGCAGTTCAACGTTAAAGAGAGAATACTAGAGAGTATGGATTAAGCAAGTTGCGCTTTGATTTTGGCGGAAACTTGTGCAGGATCGGCGCGCCCGGCTATGAGCGGACGCAGAGAATTCATCACCTTACCCATATCTTTCATGCTAGTAGCTTGTTGCGCTGCAATAGCTTGCGCAATCATGGAATCAAGTTCTTCCTCAGTCATAGCTTCTGGTAGAAACTGAGACAAAATCTCAATTTCGGCTTGTTCCTTACTAGCTAAATCATCTCGGCCAGCGCCTGCAAAGGCTTTAACCGATTCTTTACGTTGTTTAATTTGTTTTTCAATGACCGCAAGAACCTGAGCGTCGTCAAGTTCTTTGCGCTCATCGACTTCGATTTGCTTAATTGCTGCCTGTAGACTACGAATGACCGTCAGCTTGGACATTTCTTTGGCACGCATTGTTGCTTTCAAAACATCCGTGATTTGGTCTTTTAAAGTCGTCATTATTTATTCCAGGCAATCAATCACAAATTAATCTTAGTAAAGGCGAGTCGTACGTACTGATTCACGCGCCAATTTCTTTTGGTAGCGTTTAACAGCAGCAGCTTTTTTGCGCTTACGTTCTTGAGTTGGTTTCTCGTAGAATTCACGCTTACGTACGTCAGCAAGAACACCCGCTTTTTCGCATGAACGTTTGAAACGACGGATAGCTACGTCTACTGGTTCGCCTTCTTTCAATTTAACTTGTGGCATGAAGAATCCTCATATCAGTTAGGGTAAGATCTCGGGCTGAATTGCCCTCAATCACAAGTGAAGGTCAGTATTTTACTCATTTACATCTCATACCACAAGTCTATAATAGTTGCTGCAATAGAATTGATACAGGTTATAGGCAGTTTAATGATCGTTTTAGGCTTGGAAACGTCGTGTGATGAAACAGGACTTGCGCTGTATGACAGCGAGTTGGGTTTGCGCGGACAGGTGCTTTATAGCCAGATTAAACTGCATGCAGAATATGGCGGTGTAGTTCCAGAGCTGGCGTCACGTGATCATGTGCGTAAACTGATTCCACTCATCAATGAGCTGCTTGAACAGAGCGGCGTGAAAAAATCAGAAATTGATGCAGTCGCATATACCCGTGGCCCGGGTCTGATGGGCGCACTCATGACCGGTGCATTGTTTGGTCGTACTTTGGCCTTTGCGCTGAATAAACCCGCAATTGGTGTGCATCATATGGAAGGTCATATGCTGGCACCTTTATTGTCAGAAACTCCGCCTGAGTTTCCATTTGTCGCATTGTTGGTATCGGGTGGACATTCTCAGCTCATGGCTGCTTATGGCATTGGCCAGTATGAACTCTTGGGTGAATCCATTGATGATGCGGCAGGCGAAGCATTTGATAAAGTCGCGAAGATGATGGGTCTGCCGTATCCGGGTGGCCCGAATATTTCCAAACTGGCAGAGCAGGGCGATCCAAATGCATTTGCATTCCCGCGACCAATGCTGCATCAAGGTTTAGAATTTTCATTCAGTGGTCTAAAAACCGCAGTTTCTGTACAAATGAAAAAACTCGGTGATGAAAACCGCGATGCCGATATCGCTGCCAGTTTTCAGGAAGCGATTGTCGATACTCTGGTGAAAAAGTCGGTGAAAGCACTGAAGCAAACGGGGCTTAAACGCCTGGTGATTGCGGGCGGTGTTAGTGCCAACAAGCGTTTACGTGAGCGTTTAGAAGCAGATTTAGCCAAGATTCGTGCATCTGTTTATTATGCTGAACCTGCACTCTGTACAGACAATGGTGCCATGATTGCTTTTGCGGGCTATCAGCGTTTAAAAGCAGGGCAGCATGATGGCTTGGCGGTGACCACCACACCACGCTGGCCAATGACGGAATTGACTAATCCGACAGAGGCATAGATTTCAGGCTTGAAAAAAAGAGGCTAAGGCCTCTTTTTTATTGTGAATTTTTAAATGAAAACTTATAGCAACGGTATGTTGTAAATATATAGTTTTATAGCTGTATTTAGAGCTTGTATATTCTATTGAAACCGGAAAAATAGTTTAATAGCTTAAGTTTATATCATGCATATTTTTACAGGTTTGTAGTAGAGGCAATCTCGGATGGAAAATATAAATTTCAAAAGTTTTCAGGATGCTGGAGAGGCAGTATTAAAGTTTCTGCATCAGCATTTTGGCTTTGATTTATGGATGATTACCCGGGTAGAAGGCCAAGACTGGATTGTGCTGCAAAGTGAAGACCATGGTTATGATATACGACCCGGCCAAGTGTTTCAGTGGGCTGATTCTTTTTGTTCTCATATGGTCGCAGGTAAGGCCCCGAGAATTGCACCTCGCTCTGAAGAAATTCCTTTATATGCCACAGCGCCGATTAATCAGCAGGTCTGTATAAAATCTTATATTGGTCAGCCACTCCTTAAAGAAGATGGTAGTTTGTTTGGAACGCTCTGTGCGATTGATCCAGAAACCAAATCGGAAGCTATTGTGCAAGATATGCAATTGGTCGAGTTATTGGGACAATTGCTCAGTTCGATCTTGCAGGCAGAATTGCGTCAAAGTGAGCAGGTACGTCAACATGAATTATTGCAGGAAGAAGCCAGTAAAGATGAATTGACCGGGCTCTATAATCGTCGGGCCTGGGAAAAACTGCTGCGAGCTGAAGAAGAGCGTTGTAAACAATATGGTCATCCCGCCGCTGTATTATTTATTGACCTGAATGACCTAAAAAAGTTGAATGATAGTTTGGGTCATGATGAAGGTGACAAGCTGATTCAAAATGCGGCGCAGGTATTGCGAGATAACGTACGAATCAATGATATTGTTGCTCGTTTAGGTGGCGATGAGTTTGTGATTCTTAGCGTGGAAAATGATGAAACGGGTACTGAAAGTTTAGTGGATCGTTTAATTAATGCCTTTGCAGCAGCAAACATTGGCGCAGCGATTGGTATGGCAATGCGTCATCCAAGTCAGGGCTTATTTGCAGCACTCGCACAAGCGGATCAGAACATGTTTGAGTATAAACGTCGGAAAAAATCCAGTGAATCCATGACCAATCTAAAATAATTGACGCTTTAAATCTTCTTTAAATGATTCAGTATTTCATATCATAAAAATGATCATTTTCTATGCTCTAAAGTTATCCTATCTTTCAATATTCTCTTTCATAGCCATGTATGAAAGTTGAGCATGATTCTCCATAAAAAGAAAATTCAATCCGTCTTTAACTTAACCATTACAAATTTTATAAGCTTTGTTGCAAAGTTAATCCATCTAATTAAATGCGCTTTAAGTGTGTTGAAAAGTGACTCTGGTAAGGAACAAGATTCAAATAAGCACTTCATTTCTTATGATAATTGTTGTTTGAAATATACATTAAAATTACAGAACCAAAAAATTCTTTGTTTAAAGATAAAGCGCTATCGAAGGATAAAGCTGGCTGCCAAGAAAAAACATTACCGGCAGAAATAGCATTTGAGCTATTCAGTTTCGAGATGGCCAATCTTTAGTGATCACCAAATAAAAATGCAAAGAAATTTTAGGGAATAAATTTTATAAAAAAGCAGATTTCTATCTTTGGACTCGCTCTTGTCTCGGGTTTAATGAGTGCCTGTAGTGGTGGGGGAAGTAGCTCAGACAGTCCTACTGTCACTACACCTCCAAATGTTCCGAAGGAAAGTATTTCCTCTGAGCTTTCAGAGGAATTTGTCCTGCTTGAAGATCAGGATATTGTAAAGAAAATTCGCGATAAAATTTCCGGAAAATACCAGTAATGATACCGACTATAATGTTGCTCTAGGTCACATGATTGGAGAAGTATTCGCAGATTATCCTTATGGGCGTACTGCACGTATTATCAAAATTTATAATTTGGGCATCAATAGTATTAAATATCCAAATCTGATCTGTTCGGAAGTCAATACCACTGGTTCGGTCAAAACCCTGAAATTAAAAACAGATAAAGATAACTGTATTATTCTGGATAAAACTTACCGTAAAGGCTCAAACATTACTCAGACGGTGAATGGTGACACGACGACTTTAAGCTTTAGCAATGTCCGTTATGGTTCAAATGTAGATTTTAATCTCAAGGACGACTACCTGATTTCTGGCACAATTGTGCATCGTAAAACCAAAAATAACATGGGGCAATCCGAATCTTATCAAATCGATCAGTTGGAATTCCAGCGTATCGCCGAGACCGGTCAGGCAGGTACTTCTGGAATCGCATTTGATACAAAGAGCAAAGAATATCTGCAGGTGCGTAATTATAATTACAGCTTGGTTGATGATTATGGCAGTGGCAGTAATGGGATTCGTACCTTAACCAGTCGTGGTACGATTATCGGTCAGCCTGATCTGGCAGATTATCGTTACAGTTTTGATTTTAATACCACGACACCATTTAAAATGGATGAAACCGTATTAAATAACTATAAGCATTTGCCAAAAGAGGGCGTGCTTAGAATTAAGGACAGCGATGATCAGGTAATTGAGGTCAAACAGAACCAGCCTGAATCATTGAAGGCTACTGTTTATTTCAATGGCAGTGAAATTGATGACCTGCTATGGTCTACTATTATCGGTGATAAACAATAATTCGAGATGTCAAAAAAGCCCTGTATTTCCAGGGCTTTTTTTATTATTGATTGGGGAGAAGTCTTTATTACAAAACTATTTTGAATAGCCGTGCTAATAAATCAGGTAACTGTAGCATCCAATAACAATTCGGCGGGATAAACCGCTTGCCATGAAGTTTTAAACTGTTTATGCACTTGGTCAATTGGGAAAGTACTGAGTTTTGCAATATTTTGCGCTTTTTGAATATTGTCGGCGCGCATATATGCAATCAAATAGTCCTGACCATGAAGTTGCAGATAAAACCAGGACTCGACATGAACCTGTTCAGCCTTAAGCGTTTCAATTACTTCGTCTTGACGTGCTTTCAAAGTACGCTGCCAGTCATGAACTTGCTGCATGTGTAAGGGCTTAAGTTGAATGAGAACTGCGCCGACATCCATAATTTTAATTTTCTTTTGAGTATCATCATTATATAAATGATTTATATGAAAAAAGCGACCTGAGCCGGTCGCTTTTAAGTTGTTAAGAGGCATTTAGTTGGGTTGAACCAATCCAGTGCTTGGAAAACTGATAGGCAGCACGTCCTGAACGTTGACCGCGTGCCTGACACCAGCGTAGGGCTTCAGCACGGGTTTCTGGCGTGAGTTCCATGCCTGCCTTTTTGAGGTAATGTTCGACAATTTCCAAATACAGGTTCTGATCCATTGGATAGAAAGACAGCCATAAACCAAAGCGGTCAGACAGTGAAATTTTTTCTTCAATCGCTTCCTGAGGATGTAATTCAGTATATTGCGGCACATCAACTCGGGTAACGGGCGTATTTTCATGCATGAATTCGGGTAATAAATGACGACGGTTACTGGTCGCATAAATCACAAAATTGCTGGAACCGGACTGTAAAGAACCATCCAGAACACTCTTTAAACTGCGATAATTTTCATCTTCGGCATTAAAGGCCAGATCATCACAGTAGACAATGAACTTCTCTGGACGCTCTGCAATGAGTTGCTGAATTTGAGGCAGATCGGATAAATCATCCCGTTCGATTTCAATTAATCGTAACCCTTGATCTGCATACTCGGTGAGTAGGGCACGAACAATGGAGGATTTACCCGTACCGCGTGAACCGGTCAGTAAGACATCATTGGCAGGTAAGCCGTTTAAAAACTGCAACGTGTTCTGGATGACTTTTTCTTTTTGTCGCTCAATCCCTTTTAAATCGGCCAGTTCCATCTGTCTAAGCTGATGAATAGGTTTGAGTTCACCATGTTGCCATTTATAGGCATGAGCAGAAAAATCAGGAATTTGTTTTAGTTCGGGCAGACTTTGCTGAAGTTGCTGCAGAACAGTCGAAAGGGCATTTAAAATATGGTCAGGTAACTCAATTTTCGCCATGATTTAACATTACAGATTTAAAATTATGGCTAAGATAGTACCATTGCAAAATTCACAGTCAAAGCCAGAAAAGTATGATAATTTGCTTAAAGTAGAGAATTTTCGTTATTGTAGAGGATAGAAAATTTGTACACATTTTCTGGCTCTGGGTACGAGCTGTATCAAGAATAAATATAGGGAAAAGGCAGATGCTGTTTAAAGATTTTACTCAGGATATTAATCCACATCAGGCCTATCGTATTAAAAAGCTCAAGCAGCAGCTGCAACAGGCTGAGTCCTATGAGGAATGGAAATATATTGCCCTGAAAATAGATGAAGAATCAGGTGCACAGGAATGGAAATTTGATAACAGTTCACCCTACTTTGATGCAGAAGTGATCGCACATCGTCTGGGTAAATTACGACGCTATCGACAACAAAAGCGCACCCGTGACCTGATGTATATTTTGCGCGAAGGCCTGAGCTACGATATTGCCAACATTGCCCATCCTCTACTGTTTACCGAAGCCTATGTGGGCACTAAAAGAATTATTGAAGATTATGTCGAAGAAGTCAGCCAAGGCTTAGCCTATATTGCTTCAATAGACTGTAACTGTCTCAGTATGGAAGAAAAAATCGAATATTTTCAGCATTGTCAGCGCGCCTATGGCCAGCCAGCCCTGATGTTTTCCGGTGGTTCGACGCTGGGTCTGTTTCATACTGGTGTATGCAAAGCCTTAATGGAGCAGGACTTGTTGCCGAAGGTAATGTCCGGTTCAAGTGCGGGTGCCATCATGACCGCCATGTTAGGTGTATCCAAACCTTCGCAATATATTGATATTTTGAAAGGCCATAATTTCTTTCATGAGGCTTTTCATTTTCGCACCATGAGTGAATTGATGAAAGGCAATGGTGGTCTGGCGGATGTAAAATATCTGAAAAAATTTCTAGTCGAAAATCTGGGTGATCTGACCTTCGAAGAAGCGCTTAAAACCTCAGGTCTGCATATCAATATTGCGGTTGCGCCTTATGATGCTGGACAGGATGCACGCATTTTAAATGCCTATACTTCTCCGGATTTACTGGTCTGGAGTGCAGTGCTGGCTTCTTGTGCGGTGCCGATTCTGTTTCCACCGGTTCGTTTGACCAGTAAGCGCTATGATGGTCAATATACGCCTTATATGGGTTCAACCCACTGGGTAGATGGCAGTGTACGGAGTGATTTCCCACAGGAAAAAATGGCACGCCTGTATAATATCAATTATACCATTGCCAGTCAGACCAACCCGCATATCGTGCCATTCATGCAGGATGATATTTCACGTTTCCGTAAAGGTACCTTGAGCTGGCCGCAACGGATTGTTCGCCGTCAGGGCGCGGTGATTACCAAAGGCATGATGGATTTTGCCAGAGAGCATGCCGGAAGCTTACCTCCTGTACGCCGTCTGCTGGATCATGGCTATGGTGTAGTTGACCAGCGTTATTATGGTGATGTGAATATTGTCGGTAAATATAGCCTGCGCCACTATAGCTATATGTTGCAGAATCCACGGCCGTATCTGTTTAAAATTTTACAGCGTGAAGGCGAGCGTGCCACATGGCCGAAAATTTCCCTCATTGAGACTCAGGAACGGGTCGGGAAAACTATTCAGCATTGTCTGGAGCTGCTAAATTATCAGCATACACTTAATCCAATACCTGAATACATTGCCACGACTTAATTTAGATCATCTCGATATTTCTGATTTTGAACTACGAACCAAAGCCCGTAGTCTGGGTTTTGGTCGGCGTCTTTATTATGCCAAGGGAAATGCGCTCTGGCTAAAAACCCAGATATCGCATAGATCTGATAGTTTAATATCATCTCCACATGCTGAACTAGGCTGGCAACATGAGCTGGATTTTTATCAGGCTTATGCCAGATCAAGCGATCTGAATTTTTTCCTTCCACATCAAATTATTCAACAGCCTTTCAAGATCAATCATGAACAATTTGAGCAGGCCTTAATTCTGGTCGATGCGCCGGCGCATTTTCAGATCATGCCGCATCAGCAATCCATCACGCAAATTCGGCAACATTTGCTGCAAGCTGTGGAGCCTTTAATCTGCCTGCAAGAATTGGGTTATTTGCATGCCGATTTAAAGCAGGAACATTTTGTAAATAATCAGGGCAGGGTCTGCCTGCTTGATTTTGAGCATGTCCAAATACTCCATCAGAATGACCTGCATGAGCTGAATGCGACACCGCGTTATATGGCGCCAGAACTGTTTCAAGGCGAAGCCAAGAGCCTACAAAGTGAAGTTTATGCTTTGGGTGTTATTTTTTATGAGTGGTTGAGTGGTCAGCGTTTACAGGCGACTGATTATCTGGATTGGGCTTTTTTGCATTGTCAGCGCCTGAAAATTGAGTTACCGCAGCACTTACAAGCATTTCAAAGCTTATTGGAAGAAATGTTACGTAAGCAGAAACAGCATAGATTGGCCGATTTTAAAGCTGTGAAAGACTACTTAATGACTGAAATTGAATGAGAAAAATACAACAAAACTCGGATTGTTTCTTATTTAATCAAACGAGTGTTTTTTTATGATAAACGGCTTGTCAGCTGGAAATGATCTCTATAATATACACAGCCATTGGGGACGTGGCGAAATTGGTAGACGCACTGGATTTAGGTTCCAGCGCCGCGAGGTGTGAGAGTTCGAGTCTCTCCGTCCCCACCAATCAATATTTGGGTAACTGGATATTGGGTGGAAGTAGAGGATTGGTGTAATGGTAGCATGACGGTCTCCAAAACCGTTCGTCAAGGTTCGAATCCTTGATCCTCTGCCAAAGTTTGAAAGAAATCCAACGCTAAGTTGGTACCCTGATGGGGACGTGGCGAAATTGGTAGACGCACTGGATTTAGGTTCCAGCGCCGCGAGGTGTGAGAGTTCGAGTCTCTCCGTCCCCACCATCATATTAAAGCAAGGCTAATGCCTTGCTTTTTTATTGCCTGAAATTTGAGGGCGGTTTTTTTAGTACCAGATTTTTGCTGTCATGGTTGATGAACATCAATGCGTTTTGGCTTAAATTATCTAGCGAATGATTGCAAGGGCAGGGCTTTAGTAAATTTCATTGTATTGCTGCAATAATTCATGCGATCTGTATATTCAATAATTTAAATGTTATATGAATCAGTCCCATGGTGTCTATCAATTTTATATATTGGTCTAAATAGAGCAGTATTTGCTCAATAGTGAATTAACTGATTAATTTTTGATATAAAAGTATTTAGCTTTCTATAGAACTACTTGTGAATCAGGTCTGATCGCTATAATATACACAGCCATGGGGATATGGCGGAATTGGTAGACGCACTGTGTTCAGGTCGCAGCGCCCTCTGGGCGTGAGAGTTCGAGTCTCTCTATCCCCACCATCATATTAAAGCAAGGCGAGTGCCTTGCTTTTTTATTGCCTGAAATTTGGCAAAGCCGTTGTTATTTATGCTGTATTCTATTTTGAGTTCATGCACTGGCTCAGACATTATTTATCAATAATAGTTTCAGCATTCTGAATGTCCATGCTGATCAAGATTAGAAGGTCATTTGAGTTTTAATTTGAAATATTGGAATTGAATCGAAATGATTAAAAATAACGAATGGGCGGTCATATCCTAAAATGAATCAAATTTTCGGCAGAAATTTTATAAAAAATTAAAAAATAGAACTAACTGTTTATTTTATAGCGGAATAGATTGTGATTGCTTGTAAAATCGCTTGTCAATGCCGGTCTATCTCTATAATATACACAGCCATTGGGGACGTGGCGAAATTGGTAGACGCACTGGATTTAGGTTCCAGCGCCGCGAGGTGTGAGAGTTCGAGTCTCTCCGTCCCCACCAATCAATATTTGGGTAACTGGATATTGGGTGGAAGTAGAGGATTGGTGTAATGGTAGCATGACGGTCTCCAAAACCGTTCGTCAAGGTTCGAATCCTTGATCCTCTGCCAAAGTTTGAAAGAAATCCAACGCTAAGTTGGTACCCTGATGGGGACGTGGCGAAATTGGTAGACGCACTGGATTTAGGTTCCAGCGCCGCGAGGTGTGAGAGTTCGAGTCTCTCCGTCCCCACCATCATATTAAAGCAAGGCAAATGCCTTGCTTTTTTATTGCCTCAAATTTACTAAACAAAGAAAAGCCCATCGAAATGGGCTGAATAACTGGAGAATAGCGCTGTTGAATCAGTGGAAAGATTAATTTATTTTTCTTCTCTTAAATAGAAGCAATCAGGCTTTTAAATGATCTTCAAATTCCTCGCCTAACTGTAGTGCCAGAGCATTACCTGCCAGATCACAGGTCACCAGGCCATATTCTTTCTTGAAGCTGAAACTGAAACCACGATCATCCGCCAGGGTGCGTACCGAATATCCCAATTTTTCTAACCATAGTCGAAATGCAATCAAATTTTTCGCTTTAACCACTTTTTTCACGAGATCACTCCTTCATCATTGTTAAATCTTAAATAAGGGTGAAAAATTATCTTTTAAAGGGCAAATGCCTTTATTTAAATTAATTTAAATGAATTTGTGTATATAGTGAACATCGGTTGATTAAGAAAAAATCAATTTAAACGTTAAGTAAATGATTTTTATCATATTGAATAGGTTGTAACTAAATATTAAGTTTTTATAAGCTATAAATTTGGATAATTAATTTTCTAATTCAATAGCTTATTAGTGAAACAGGTTATTTCCTAATTTTATCAATCGTATGAAATAGAAAATTTCAGATCTAGAATGAGAAAATTAAAATCCAATCGACTTATTTATTAAAAGAATACCGGCTGCTGGTTTTCTGATCTTCAGCTCGATTTGCATGCTTTATACTGTCTGAAATGTAATTCTCAAACTGAATACCCGCACCATGACTGAATTAACCATTGAAGACTATGTGAATCAGCAAATTGAATTAATGCAGCAGCAGGGACTTGATCCGGTTGCTGTGATGTTGGGACATGAAGACTGGTTGAGCTTTAGTATTCAGTCGAAAGTGGCCTATACGCCTTTCGGCAGTGCCCGTCGTTATCAGCCTGCTTTAGGTGGCTTGCTACTGGTACGTATTGATGAAATGCAGGCGGTGCGTGTCGTGACTCAAGGTGAACTGGATGCTTATGCACAAAGTAACCAGATTCTTTAACATGGCTTTAGGCGACAGATACGTTGTCAGTTTTAGTAAATAGAATCCAAGAAACTAGTTACTGCTATCCTACATATCATCATTCGGGATCGACATGGCCAATGTCACTTTTAAATTTGTACGACAGAACTAATGTCATGCTCTGAAAGCAGACATTTTATTTCTATTTTGGTTTACATTTTAATTTTGAATAATGCCCATTATATTAAATGGGTGCAAATGAGAGAGGGTATTTAAATCTCACTTGTCAAAAATAGACAGTATAGACAGTGAATCGTTCATGAAGTACATGGTTAAATATCCCAATACTACAAGCCATATCAGGATAATAATTCCTGCTGCCCAACAGTTTATAGGCCTTTCAACTAAGGTTTCTGCAAGAATTCTACAATCATCTATAATGTTTTGTGGGGTAAGCTTGATAACTAATAAAATACCTAAAGGTACAATAATAATATCGTCTAAATACCCCAGTACGGGAATAAAATCTGGAATTAAATCAATTGGTGAGAAGGCATAGGCAGCAATAATTAAAGCTAAAAGCTTTACAGAATTGGGCGTTCGCTTGTCTTTTGCAATAAGCCAAACAACCAAGATGTCTTTTTTGATTGATTTAGCCCATTGTTTGATTCTTTGATACATAGCAAATATTAAAAGAACTATAGAGATTTAATCATAAGAGAGTTTTCTTAAAACAATATAGATTTTTATTATCCTATTACGATTTTCTAAAATTAACATAATACACGTTATCCGAAATTCTATTTTTTATTATATATAAATCATATCTTTATAGTTTTTAAAAAGCCCAATTCAAGTGAATTGGGCTTTTTAAATAATTTATTAGGTTCCATGCTGATTATTTAAGCAATGTTCCACGAATTTCTCCAATTTAAATCAATATCATCCTGTTATTTATAAGTCATTATTTTATGTGTTGGAACTGAAATTAGTTCCTAAAAAATAGGAGACGTGGTTGATCATAAAAAAGGAAAAATGGCTCAGAAAGACATTTTTTAGATGGAGGATCAACGTGTTCCGACTTGTGCAAAAGTTGTACGTGCTTTTCAATGACATTCTATGCATCGCAAATGACAAATAAGTAAGTCGGCTGAAGCATTATCTTCAGCTTTGAATCCGGTTTAAAACTGATCTTTCAGGGTTCTTAAACGCTGGAATTCTTCCACGCTTTCTGCACGTAGAAAAGGATTGGTTTGCAATTCATCTTCAATACTACTTGGCAGTGTGCACTGGCCTAACATACGCAAACGCTCGATCTGCTCGAAGCGTTCCAGAATTGCCGAATTGTCCGGTTCAACGTGTTTGGCAAACTGTGCATTTGACAGAGTGTATTCATGAGTGCAATACACCTGCGTGCGCGGCGGCAAGGCAGCCAGACGGGACAGAGAATGATACATCTGTTCAAATGTTCCTTCAAAAACCCGGCCACAACCCATGGCAAATAAGGTATCGCCGCAGAACAGCACATCAATTGCATCAATAAAATAAACAATATGGCCGAGTGTATGCCCGGGTACAGCAATTACCTGGATATCTATTCCATGAAAATTAAACTGTTCTTCATGCTCAAGCGGATGGGTGATAAACGGAATTTTGCTTAGTTCTGCCCGTGGGCCATACACAGGCAGATTTTTTCCTTGGATTAACCCCGGCACACCGCCAATATGATCTTTATGCCAGTGAGTCAGCCAGATTTGACTTACAGTTAAACCGTGTTCGGCGCAATAGTCTTGTACCAATTCTGCTTCGGTTGGATCAATCACAGCCACCTGATGCGACGCGGTATGTTCAAGCAACCAGATATAATTTTGCAGTGAATTCTGGACATCAATACAGTGAATTTTAAAAGGTATCATAACGCATCAGACCAAATGAGGATTATGGATAAAGTAGCATAATTTCGGATGCTCTGGTGCTGGTTGATATCATCTGATCATCCGCGATTACTTTCATTTATTCCAAATTTGAAAAATTTATAATTCCGGATCATCAATGCTCACCGCATTGCCGATGGTGTAAAAATGCCCGCCGGCTACATGATGAATACTTTTCCACTCTTCAACCACTTCATGATAATGCCAGTGGCCGTCGCGGAAGACCCGATCATCGGCATAGGCTGCAATCACCTTGCCAATAAACAGGTCATGCATTTGCTGGTTATGCGGCTCGGGAATCAGTTCGCAAAGTATCCAGGCCGCACAGCCTTGTACTACAGGAATATCCGCATCAGGAAAATGAAATAGTTCTACTCCGGATTGTGCCAGTTTGTCCGGCACATCATACAGGCTCTGTGTGCCCAGATGATAGACCATATTCAGCTGTTTCAGTGTCGGAATTTGCAGCGCGAAATAACCTGATTTTTCAATAATATTTCGGGTTTTGGTACTTTTGTCCAGAACCACGGTCACTTTGGCAGGACTGAATTCCAGTGCGCATGCCCAGGCCGCTGCCATGACATCTGTATCCTGCTGGTCTTGAGCAGATACCAGCACAGTAGGTCCATGGGTAATCAGACGATAAGCTTTTTCTAAGGGAACGCTTTGAAGATGGGAGTTTGTCATGCAACACCATTTGCTCTATTTATTTAATAGGCCAGATTAATGAGATCATTAACATATTCAAGTTTATTCTTGCAAAAAAGCTTTTAAACTAGAGATCGGGAATTCAGGAATTCAAAAAATGAAAATGTACCAAGTGGATGCGTTTACTACAGAATTGTTTAAAGGCAATCCAGCCGCCGTAATTGTGCTGGAGGACTGGCTTGAAGATGGTCTGATGCAAAATATCGCCTTGGAAAATAATCTGTCGGAAACGGCTTTTGTTAAAGTTATGGAGAGTGACAATTATGCGATCCGCTGGTTTACGCCAACCAAGGAAGTGGATTTTTGTGGCCATGCGACATTGGCCAGCAGTTTTGTATTATTCAATCAGTTTGGTACAGGGAAAACGATTCATTTTCATGTGAAAGATTTTGGCATCTTTGTGGTCCGGCAGGATGCGGATGGCAAGATCAGAATGAACTTTCCAATCCGTCGTGCAGAGCCTGTTGCTGAATATCCTGAGGCCTTAAGACAGGCCTTAAATAAACCATTTAAACAGGTTTATCTGAACGCGCAGGGCTATATTATTGAATATGAATCGGTACAGGATGTGCTGGATGAAATGCCTGATTTTGAACTGTTGAAACAGTTGAATGGCAAGCGTACAGCCATTACTGCTCAGAATACCTTTCTAGATGTCGTAATCACCACACAAGACATGCAATATGACTGTATTTCACGTTATTTTGCACCGAGTAATGGCATCAATGAAGATCCGGTAACCGGTTCGATTCACACCGGAATCGCGCCGCTCTGGGCCGAGAAGCTTGGTAAAAATGAACTGGTCGCCTATCAGGCATCAGCACGTGGTGGGGTGCTGTATTGTGCTTTGCAAGATCAGGAACGAATTGAAATTTCCGGTTATGGAAAGTTATATATGCAGGCTGAAATCTATCTTTAATTTTTATAATTACATAGAACTACATGTCGTCAGGCGAGGCGGCATGTTATTTTGATGGTTCGGCTTGGAATAGATTATTCAGAAAAAGAATCATTCTCTAAGATGGGCGCGAATAAAAATTTATATTTATAATTTGGATGAAGAATGTTGCTACGTTATAAAAATTTAAGTCTGGCTATTATATTGTCTGGCTGTAGTGTACTAAGTTTTGCACAGCCTGTTTTGGTGAATACGGAACAGAATATTGAAGAATACCGACTGGATAATGGACTGCGCATTATCCTGGCACCGAATGATAAAGAAAATAAAGTTTTTATGAATACGGTCTATCTGACCGGTTCCCTGAATGATCCTCAGGGCAAGGGCGGACTGGCCCATCTGCTGGAACATTTGGCCTTTAAAGGCACAGAAAATGTCAAAGGGGATGAATTCCAGCGTCGACTGGATCAATATACCTTGATGACTAATGCCAGTACCGACTATTACTCGACCAAATATACCAATGTGATCCGTCCTGAAAAAACTGCGCTGAGTGAAGTCATTTTTCTCGAAGCCGAACGCATGGACAAGCTGGTGCTTCAGGAAAAATATGTACCGACTGAAATTGATATTGTAAAACGCGAGCGTGAAATTCGTCTGGATCAGCCATTTTCAGTATTGATCGATCAGGTGTTTAAATCTGCTTATGGCAATCAGTATTTAGGCCGTTTGCCGATTGGTGACCTAAATGAGCTGCAATCAATCAATATGCAGGAACTAAACCATTTTTACCGTCAATGGTATGCACCGAATAATGCCTTTGTGGTCATTTCGGGCAAATTTGATAAGGCCGAAGTCTTAAAACAGCTGGATACGCATTTCAGTCCGATTCAATCCCGAAATGTACCAGCGCAAGTGAAAGTCCCAGCGCTTAAACCAGAGCAAATCAAACAGCGTGAATTTACAGTAAAGAAAGGCAGTGATCTGGCCAAGTTTAATCTTTATTTGAATCAATCCGAAGAAAGCATTAAAACGGCTTTGGCTGTTTCGCCAACGCTCTATACTTTGCAGCCAAGTGGACATCTCTATCAGAATATGGTGGAAACTGGGAAGTCAACAGCGGTGCAATCCAGTACCTGGCTGGATAAAGACTTTAATCTGGTGTTTATGGGAGCAATCTATGCTCCGAATCATCAGGCACAGGATATTGAAAAGGGGCTGATCCAAGGCGTAGAAAAGAGCCAGCCATTTACCGAAGCAGAATTAAACCGGGCTAAAAATCTGACCCGAAATCAGGCCGACAATATTAAAAATAGTGCGACTGCTTTAGGTTCACGTTTAAGTGATTATGCAGTGGCGTATTCGGGTGACTGGAGCCAGTATTTTAAAGATCTGAGCGCGATTCAAAACCTGAATGTGAATCAGGTCAATCAGGTCTATAAGAATTTTTTAAAACCTGAATACCGTATTTCTGGCAATATTTTACCTACCCCGGAAGATCAGAAAAAAGCGCAGGAACTGGCACAAACAGAAGCACCGGCAAAAACTCTGGATCAACAGACTGAAGCAGAAGAGCCACTGAAAGATGTCAGTGTTTATCAGGCTGAAGTGAAGCAATATGTCCAGGAATCCAAACAGTATTTGTACAGTAAAGACAAACAGATTCAGCGTGGCAAGTTGAAAAATGGCATTAAATACGCGTTGTTTCCGACGACTACCCGCGATGACAAGGTTTATGCCACAATTTCACTGGATTTTGGTACTGCACAAAGCCTGATGAATAAAGGCGAGATTCTGGATCTGACGGCTTATTTGATGTTGCGCTCATCGAAAACCCAAAGCTTGCAGCAGATTGCCGATAAAATTATTGAAGTAGGTGGTTCGGCAACTGCCGGTGCATCCGGCAATGGCCTGACCTTGCAGATCAGCGCCAAAAAAGAAAAGTTTGAAGAGTTTTTCCAGTATGTGGTTGATGTGCTGAAAACGCCGGCATTTGAGCAAAGTCAGTTTGACTTGATCAAGAGTCAAACTTTATCCAGTCTGGATCGTCCTTACACTGAACCAGATACCGTGTCGAGCTTGACGATAGCGCGAACTCTCGAGATCTATCAGCCTGGCGATCTGCGTTTCCATTTCGAGCCTGAACTGGCCAAAAAACAGTATCAGAAAGCGACTCGCGAACAGGTTATGGCACTGTATCAGCAGTTTTTAAAAACCCAGCATGCACAAATCGCGGTCACAGGTGAGTTTAATCCAAAATCGATGCAAAAAACGCTGAAAAACAGTTTCTCAGACTGGAAAGCTACACAGCCTTATGAGCGTCTGAAATCGGAATATCGAAGCTATCCAGCCCAGAAAATTCATGCGTTGTCTGAGCAGCGTGAATTCGGGAGTTATGAGGCATTCATGAGCATGCCGGTCGGCGCAGATCATGCCGATGCACCTGCATTACAGGTATTTCGATATATTCTGGGTGATTCACAGTTATCGTCACGACTGGCACAAGAGCTACGCGAGAAAAATGCCCTAGTCTATGGTTTTAGTGCAGATGTGCAACTCGATGAATGGGCAGATGTGGGCGCCATGATGATTAGTGCCAATTATACGGCTGGAAAATCCGCACAGGTTTCTCAGGCAGTGCATAAGGTACTCAATGAACTGCTGACACGTGGCGTGACTGAACAGGAAGTCGAAGCGGCAAAAGCCAGTATCTTGAAACAGCGTTTAACTGCACTCGAAGATGATCGCCGTATTCACACTATGTTGATTCCACAGCTGGAAAAAGACCGTAATCTGGTTTACCGGGAAAAACGTGATCAGGCGATTGCTCAACTGAGCAAAGCCGATATTGATGCCATGATCAAAAAATACATCAAGCCGGACCAGCTGGTTGAAGTGATGGCTGATCAGTACGGTAAGCAAGTTAAAACATCATAGTGTTGATAAAAAATCCCCTCAAGTGAGGGGATTTTTTTATTTTAGTTTTATGCTTTAGGTTGCTCTATGGCTAAAAACAATCCCTCCAGTTAAGCTTGCAAGGATAGATAGGAGCAGACTCCAAACAGATACAATAAGAAGGAAAATCAATATTCCACAGCCAATCAAAGTTGAAACGAAAGCAATATCTTGATCAAAAGGATGATGGATCGCCACTTGATAATAATAAGACGTTATCCAGCTTGAAATAATAGTGAGTAAAATACAAAGTCCTTTGCCTGAAGGCGTATTTAGACTGGAATCTGTTATCCAACTTAGCATGTCCTCATCTACTCAAAGTCGATAAAAACGTTTAGCATTTTCATAAAAAATCGACTTTAAGGCATTTTCATTGTAGTCCTGCACAATATCGCTAAAGGCATCAATAATGTTGGTGAGTGAGCTACTGACACTGTCCATTGGAAAGTTGGATGCAAACATCACGCGCCCAGAACCAAAACAGTCTAAAGTATGCTGGATCACGGGTGCGGCACGTTCCACTAATTCCTGTTTACTTGCCAGCCGTTTCTGCGTGTGAAAATCATGTCCCAAGACTGGCATAAACAGACCAGACATTTTGGTCGATACATTTTTGTATTCGGCCAGTTCTGCCAACTGATCTTTCCAGTCTGCAAATATCTGGGTGCGATCTTGTTCGGTCTTGCCTGTAACTTTGCTCACTTTGCCAAATAAACCTGCGGGCGTACCCAGATGATCCAGCACAATAGGGGTGTTTGGAAAGGCTTTGGCCAGCGCAGTAACATCCGCAATCTGGGTAGAGTACACCCAGGCATCAAAGCTTAAATCTTGCCTGGCCAGTTCTTCAAAGCCCTTCAGGAAATCTGTGTTGCGATAGAGATGCGGTTCATCGGTCCAGGCATGAATCCCTTTATCTGGATGTACTGCAGCCATTTTACGGATGCCTCGAAACTTGGGAGAAGCTTCGCGATGCAATTGAATCAACTGTTTAAAATTTTTCTGCCGCGGATCTGCCGTGGCGACAATTCCACCCAATTGGATAGTGTGCTGATCAAAAGGAAGCCCAGCGATAAAACCGGTTTCATTTACCACACCCGTACCTTTATGGTCATGCCAGCTGGCTTCAACATGCACAATCTGCTCTATTTCATAATGTCCTGCATCTTTCTTGTAATTTGCAGGCAGATAAGGTGCAGTCAGGTGCTGTGTCAGGCCAATGGTCTCAATGACGTCTCTGGGTTTCAACAGTCGAACCATTCTGTCTAGTAATTTGGGATGATTGCCGAACAGCTTTACCGCTAGCGCTGCCGCATGTGGGGTATTGTACGGATCCCATTGGTGGATATGAGGGTCAATGATCGGGAAGGGAAGTTGCTGCATGCTATGCCTTGTTTTCGTTTATTTATTATTCAATTTATATAGTGCTTAAATCACTTTAAAGTCAATATGATAAATGACAGCAAATAAAAAAAGCCCCGCGGGGCTTTTCGTATTTTAATCAATGATCATGCTTGTGATCATGGTTATGCTTGTTGGCATGAAACTCTTCATTGTGACGGAAACGTAAATAGTTTTCGAACTGTTCACAGTATTCATCATAGTTATCTTCCAGCATCATTTGGAATTGCTGCAAGATATAAGACATGACCTGATCTTTGGCATCACGCATCTCGTTGCCATCTTTAAAATTATTTGCTGCCACCCAGGTATTGAAACGGGCAGTACCAAATAACATCGCTGCACTGACTTGACCGCGCTTATCGCTCGGTTTTTCTTGTGAGCCTTTTTCTACGCGACAAAACTCGTTGGCTTGTTGAATAAATTCATCAGCACGTTCAAAGAATGCCGCATTTAACGCTTCTTCTTCGGTTACATCGGTTGCTTCAATCTTTTGAACCATGAATTTGTTCCTAACACTAAAATCTCAATCGCTAATTATAGGCAAAGCCTTGCGGAAACTAAACCTTTGCCTTAATCTAAAAATAGCCTAAGCATATAAAAGTGAATGCCATGCAGGATGCGATTACGGTACAAAGTCTAAAAAGTGATATTGCTTTATTGCGCCAGAATATCTGGCCACCGGCAAATCTGGCCAATGTTGAAGGCTTGCCGATTTATTATGGCAGCCAGTCACAGGTAGATGAATACTATAGCCAGTGGCTCGGTTTGATTGAAAGGGCACAGGATCTGTTTCAGCCTTTTATGGAAGATGAAATCTTGGATGCGATCCATCTGCCGAGTCATTTAAACCTGCCGCTGTTTTATTTTCATGTTGACCGGATCCGGATCAATAAAACCCGTGCCAAAGAATCCAAAACTTTTCGTGGGGTCGCCAGCCTGATCGAAAAATGCGGCCAGTTCGAACCCGAGCAGGTTGCAGCCATGCGGCAGTGGCTCGAGAGTGACGATACCGCAGCGTTAGTGGCACACCGTGAATTTGTTGATCTGCGCACTTATGTATTTCAGCATGGCCAAAGTGAATATACGCGCACCCGTTTTTATGTGAATGGAATCGTGCTGAGTGTCGAGCCACATTTTGAGCTGGTCGATGCACGGGATAAGCCACGCAAGCAACGTAGCGACAGTTATAACGATCCGCTGGCAGACAATAATACCTGGAAAGTATTCGGCAAATATCGCTAGCACAGTTTGACCAAGCCCGGTCTTACCAGAAGGGCTTGGTATTTTCTGCAAACTGCTGTAAACGCTCTGCTGCTTCGTTCGACAAACGCTGCTGTTCCGCACTTATCCAGCCTAGCACAAACCAGGCCTTGGCCTGTTGTTTGACATAAGGTCTAAATAATTCGTCTGCTACAAATAGGTCATTATAATGCCCGAGACTTTCCTGCAAGGGTTTTAAGGCTTTTAGATAGGCTTTAACCTCTTTTTCAGGAAATAAGCTTTGCAAGAATTCTACGTTATAGCGTAAGCGTTTGACCCGTTTGCGTGTGCGATGCCGGGATTCAATATCCAGTTCTTGATAGTTCTCGGCATCCTGACAGATTTGCTGATGCAGCTTGCTCAGGCCTTTACACAAAATTTTATGCGAAAACTTGGCTTTACCCTCTGTATTTTCTTGGCTAAAGCTGAATAGTTGCAGCATTAATTCTACTGTGGCAGGACTTCTGAACAGCGCACTGATATCTGGTTGTTTTTGTCGGTGTGGTGGTAATTTCAGTAAGGGTGAACCTGCTTTTTCCAGTTGTGGAATCAGGCTTTCTGCCAAGGCATCGCGATCTCGGGTAGAACCCAGTTGCTGAAAAATATCCCGCAGCTTTTCTGGCCATTCTGGCTGTACATGTTCAGTTACGGACTGGAAAATTTTAAAAGCACTGCGCAAACGTCGAATCGCGACACGTGCCTGATGCACATGATCACTATTATAATTCTCAGCAACAATTGCAGTAGCATTGGGGAAAAGATGAGCCAGACAGTTGGCGACAATTTTTTGTAAAATCGTACTGATCTGATCTTTCTGTTCAAGCACTAAGGGAAGCTGATGCTGAACCGGCAGATTCTCTTCAGCATGTAATAAGGCATAACCGCGTTCCGATTTGCTCCGTGTATCTAGCCACAAAGCATAACGCTGAACCCAGGGCTGAATGAAATCAATCAATTCACTCAGCTGGCCGGATTTAAGCTCAAACTCGACTTCATAAATATCGATGGCTTGATCATTGTGTCGAATTTCTCCGACATCAAAAGCAATTTCAATCTGACTGTCCAGATGACTTTCTGTGAGGACATACCGTACGACATCAGTTTCAAATTGCAGGATGAGTGGTGTCTCCAGATCACCGATCGCCTGTTTCAGAATTTTTTTGGCCGGTTTATGTTTGCGATATAACTGAAAATCACAATGTTCCGGAGGAGTTTTTAATTCATGCTCAAGTTCAAAACGTTCAAATTGTTGTTCAGTCGCTGCTTTCAGGGTTTGAATCCATTGCTGGTCTTCCAGACGTTGCCGCAGGGCAATCTGATGTTGTTGTAATTGTTGCGCTTCAGTATCAAAGTAGCGTGCACATAGACGATGCCGAGTCGGCTGAAGTTTCTGGATGTCCTGTTCAAATTGCACACGAGACTGTGGCGGAATCTGGAATTTGAGTTCTATTTCTGCCATCGGGTCATTCCTCCGCGATGTTGGTTTTATAGATTAATATAGCCCAAAGATCGGCAGGGGTGTGATGTGCTTCTGCAACAAAAAAGCACGCCAGAGAAGGCGTGCTTTGAGTTTTTCTTGTGATATTTATTTCAATATTTTTATTTCAATATGTTTATTTCAGGAATTTACGACTGACCAAGAACTGTTCGGTCGCTTCAAGCAGTTTCTGCGCATAGACTTCCTGCTTGGCGGTCAGCCAGCCCAGCACAAACCAGTCACTTGCTTCCAGCTCGGTCTGCTGAATATAAACTGCAGAAGAGGCCAAAGTTTGATATTCACTGGCTGCCAGTTGAGCATCGTTCAGCGCTTTGCTGTATTTCTGCAAATTTTTGACATCATAGATCGTGGTTAAAATCGGAAAGCTGAATTTCAGTTCCTGAATCCGGCCCGACAATTGATCCAGACTTTCAAAATCAGTGATATCCGTCTGATTCATTTGTTCCTGCAAGGCTTTATATTGCTGTTGTAAGGTAGTTTGCGCAGCGGTTTTCAGATCCAGAGAAGCATGCTCATTTTCATTTAAGCTGAACATCAGTAATTCCAGATAATGATGCACATTCTGGGTAGACTTGACCAGATTACCGAGTTTCTCCTGCGCATACAGAATATCTTTGCTCAGATTTTCTGCCGTGGTTGGATTTTGCAGGAAGCCCGCCAGGCTATTTTGCATATGCTGCAAATGTTGCAGGTGCTCAAATTGCTGCTTAAAGGCCGCCAGCTGATGTGCCCATTTGTCCGAAAGCTGTGGATGCCAGTCTTTGAACAGCAGCAAGGTCAGATATAAATGATCTAGTGCCAGTCGTGCCTGATCAATATGTTCCTGCTCTGTAACCTGAGCTGCAATTGCCGCGATATTCGGCAATAAATGTTGCATCTGCTGCGCAATCAGACTGCACATGGTTTTACTGGCACTGTCTTTTTTGCTGATCTGAAACTCTTTGCTAAGGGTCGCAGGACTGACGCGCTGTGAAGTGGCCAATAGATTGCCTATTTCAGCCTTGCTGCGTACATCGAGCCAGAGCTGGTATTTCTTGACCCATTCAAAACTAAACGCCAGTAGATGTTGAATTGAACCATTTTTAAGCTCGAACTCGACTTCATGTACTTCTTGCTCGGCCTCCTGTGTGCGGATATGCCCAATATCCAGGCTGACTTCGATCTGGGTATCTTCATAGTCAATCACCCTTAACGTACGGGAAATATCGGTTTCAAACTGGAGTTGGAGCTGGTCGAACTGATTGCCGAGCGCATTGCTGAGAATTGCCCCGGCTTCTGGAAATTTTTTATAAATATCTAAATCCAGTTCAGGAGATGCGGTTAATTTCCCTAGATCATGATTATGTTCAAAGCGTTCGATATGGCTTTTTCCGGCCGCTTTTAGTGTTTGCACCCAACGTGTACCTTCCAGACGCTGACGCAGTGCCACCCCATGCCGGGCCAGTTGACGGTCGGTAGTATCATAATATTTGGCTTGAAGCTGGATCTGTTGAGACTTTTTCGGATCAAGTGCCTTGAGCAGCGCAGTGCGTCGTGCCACAGGAATTTGGAACTTGAGTTCAACTTCAACCATGATGATCATCCTATCTGTTCAGTGCAATTAAGTACTGAATCTTCACTTGAATAAGGTTTTAAAATGAGGCGGACAGCAGCCGCAATTATATTTTTAGATTTGTGCGCAGCAGATTGTAACCAAAATCAAAATGCATGTAAGACTTGACTGAGCATAAAAAGCTTAAACAGAAGTTTGAAACTTAGATTTCATCGGTTCATTTTAGGCTAAAACGATCGGATTCAGGCCTTCACGGGGATGTGCAAGATGCATTGAAGCGCGCATCAAAAGGCTGTTATTTGGCTAAAATATACGCTAAGGTAAAACAAAAAACGTCAGGATGATGACAGATGAATGTACAAGTACAACCAGAAAGTAAGAATGAGGTGATGGTTCAGCCCCAGATGCCGATTAAGAACTATCATGAATTTTATCGCTTCTATTTGACTGAGCATCGGCATATTATTAGCCGCCGTCTGCACGTGGCCGGCAGTAGCATCGGTTTATACTGTTTTGCCAAAGCCATTCGTCAAGGCAAGCCGCGATATTTTGCATATGGTTTACTCTCGGGCTATGCCTGTGCCTGGGTCGGTCATTTTATCTTTGAGCGCAATAAACCAGCCAGCTTCAAACAGCCTGTATATAGCTTTATCTCGGACTGGCGCATGTTTGCCGATGTCCTGCGTGGTAATATCAGTCTGATCGATCGTAAATACGATAAAACTTCCAGTTGAGCCAGAATGACTTTTATCGGAATGTGCTCACTTAAAGCATGAAATTTCGATAAAAGCCTTGCAAGTCTAGAATTATTATTCTAATAATTAGGTTATTGCCGATTTAGTTTTTTGATCAACCATTATATTTTAATTAATACATCAGTTTTCCAAGCCTGGAGCGACCTTCTCCGGGCTTTTTTTATGCCTGTTTGCTACCAATAAATGTTCAAGATTTTGCTCATGCTATTGTGTAAATATTCATAGAAGAATTCATGTGGATTTGTGCTGAAAGTAAAAGATCCTTTCTGGCTTTGAAACGTCTCCCCACAAACGAATGACTCAAAACCAGAAAGGATCGGGTATTACAAACACAGGTATTTATTTTTCTGTTTATTTTCTGTGTCTAAGGCTATTTAAGACGCTTCGTGCCGATTGGGCTATCCCTGAAAATGGGTATTTTTAATATTAATTAATTTGAGTACGCTTGAGCCAGGCGAAAAAAAGACAAAAAAATCGCTCTTAGAATTTTGCAACTTCTCCACCAAGTTATCTGCAAAATCCTAAAAGCGTTTGTCGGAGGGCGTAAGCATTAACACTTTATAATTATTGTTATAAGGCAATTAAAACGCAGATTTGAAAGACCGTATATCCCTGAAAATGGGGATATTTAAGATTTAATTGATAAATCGCGCTAAAAAACTGCAAATCTGTTGCTGTTCAGGCTTGAAAATAGCAGGACTGCGGAAATCAAACCCAGTTATGCCTATAATAGAGCCATCCTAGCAAGTGGCGAGCAAGATGCGCGGTTTATATTTAATTACCAATGATGATCCCTTAGAGCTTTTATTGGCGAAGTTAGAAGGTGCTATGGCCAATGGTGGTGTTGCGGTCTTGCAATATCGTCGTAAAAAAGTGGCGAAAGAAGATCAAATTTACGAAATCGAGTACATGAAAGCCATGTGTGCTGAATATGGTGTACCTTTCGTGATTAATGATGATCTTGAAATGGCGGTTAAATACGGCGTAGGTGTGCATTTAGGCCAGGATGATGGTTCGATTGTCGACGCTGTTGCGCGTTTGCCTAAAGGCGTGTTGATTGGCCGTAGCTGTAATAACTCACTTGAGCTGGCTGAACAGGCCATTGCCGATGGTGCGAATTATGTGGCATTTGGAGCAATTTATGCTACTGATAGTAAACCTGAAGCGGGTAATATTGGTCTTGAAACCTTAAAACTGGCCAAAGAGAAATTGAATGTACCTTTATGTGCCATTGGTGGTTTAACGGTTGAAAATTCCAAGGATGTCATTGAGTCAGGTGCGGATTATTGCGCGGTGATTAGTGATATATTGGGACTCCCTATGAATGCCATTCCTGAACGTTTAGATGAATGGTCTGCGCTTTTTCAAGCTACAGCATAAAATTTTTTGATTGATTTAATTTTGAGTCGAGTGCCTTCATGAGCTTATCTCCAAAGCAAGAACAATTGTTCAAACAAGCTAATAAACATATTCCGGGTGGCGTTAATTCACCTGTACGCGCATTTAATGGTGTCGGTGGGACGCCGGTCTTTATCGAAAAAGCCCAAGGTGCGTATCTGTATGATGTCGATGGTAAGCGTTATGTGGACTATGTAGGTTCATGGGGGCCGATGATTCTGGGCCATGCACATCCGGCGATTATTAAAGCCGTTCAGGATGCTGCGGTCGATGGTTTGAGTTTTGGTGCGCCCACAGTTCATGAAACCACGCTTGCAGATATTATTTGCGAGATCATGCCATCGATTGAACTAGTGCGTATGACCAACTCGGGTACAGAAGCGACCATGACCGCGATTCGTCTAGCGCGTGGTTATACCGGCCGTGACAAAATTGTAAAATTTGAAGGCTGTTACCACGGTCACTCGGATTCATTATTGGTAAAAGCAGGTTCTGGTTTATTGACCAGTGGAGAAGGGGAAGCGACGTCTGCAGGCGTGCCAGCAGATTTTGCTAAACATACCCTGACACTTCCATATAACGACATCGCGACTTTAAAAGAATGCTTTGCCAAATTCGGTTCAGAAATTGCCGGCGTGATTGTTGAGCCAGTCGCAGGCAACATGAACCTGGTGAAACCGATTGACGGTTTCCTGCAAGCAATTCGTGATGTCTGTAATGAGCATGGTTCAGTGTTTATCATTGATGAAGTAATGACCGGTTTCCGTGTCGGTTTGGGTGGTGCGCAAGCACATTATGGCGTTACTCCGGATTTAACCACTTTAGGTAAAATCATTGGTGCAGGTCTGCCAGTGGGCGCTTTTGGTGGTAAGCGTGAAGTGATGGAATGTATTGCACCACTGGGTAAGGTATACCAAGCAGGTACATTGTCGGGTAATCCACTGGCAATGCGTGCCGGTATCGAGATGTTCAAGCATTTACGTACCGAAGGTTTTTATGAAAAATTAACCGCACAACTCGAAAAATTGCTCGCCGGTTTACAAACTGCTGCTGATGAAGCAGGCATTCCATTCAAGACCCAACAAGTGGGCGGTATGTTTGGTCTTTACTTTACCGATCAGGAAGATATTACTAGCTTCGACTCTATGCTGAAATGCGATGTCGATGCGTTCCGTAAATTCTTCCATGGCATGTTAAATCGTGGCGTAAACCTTGCACCATCTGCTTTTGAAGCAGGATTTATTTCTGCTGCGCATAGTGATGAAGATATTGCTTACACGATTCAAGCGGCTAAAGAAACTTTTGCTGAGATGAAAGCGTAATACCTCTCCCAAACCCTCTCCTTAAAGGAGAGGGCTTTCATCTATCGAATAGAAATGAAAATTTAAAGACTTCCTCCAGTATTCTTGCGCTATATATGGCTCAGGCTTAGGGGGAATTACATTTAAAATTAGAGATCATTTTCATGCAAACCAAACATTATTTGACTTTAAGCGATGCGGAATTTTTATTAGATCAAGCCCATCAATATGCCATTCAGAACAGTTTTAATGTCAGTATTGCAGTCGTAGATGAAACGGGTAATTTGCTTGCGATGAAGCGTATGGATGGTGCAGCACCGATGACTGCAAATCTGGCCGTCGAAAAGGCTAAATGTTCAGCTATGAGTCGCCATCCCTCCAAACTGTTTGAGGATATTATCAAAGGCGGACAGATGGGTTTTCTGACCATGGAAACTTTCTCAGGAATGTTGGAAGGTGGTGAACCGATTCTGTATCAAGGCCAGCTCGTCGGTGCGATGGGTGTGTCGGGTGTGAAGTCGTTTGAAGATGCGGAGATTGCACAGGTAGCCATTGAGAAATTTTTGGCTAAGCAAAGCTAATCCAAAATAGAAATTGATCAGCTTAATTTAATAAAATCATTCAAAGTTGTACCAAAATGAAGCGTGGAACGTGAAATATCAACTAAAAAGCCCAATCGCTAATGAGTGGGCTTGTCTATATACAATAAAGTTATAATTTAAAAAGGAAATCAAAAGAATTTCGTATAACGTGTATTATGTTAATTTTAGAAATAATTAAAAGTTTGGAAATACTAGTGAAATGCAACTTATAGAAATAGAGCCTTATTTTTGGGAACTATATGAGGATAGCGAAAATATATACCTCAATGTTTGTATAAATATGAGTGCAGTTTCTTGGGCGAAAACTATCTGCCTAGATAAACAAACGATTCAGCAATATCAGACTCAAGGAAAAGGTTTTATTGATGACTTAGCTAAAAGAATTGAAAGCAGCCAATTTAGAAAAGATTATGAAAGATTTTATTCATTTCCAGATGCCTCCGCAGAACAAAAAGAGGGAATGCTTCTAGCATTTAATGAATATAGGGCTAAGCAAAATTAAAGCCATTTAACATAATGGCGATGATACGAAATTAGAACAATAAACCTCTGTGAAATCAAAGTGTTTTTCAAATAATGCTAAAATAAAATAGCATGAATCATCATGCTATTTTGTATTTATAAGAGCCTCCCATGCTGTACTCTATGCCCAAAAAAATCCAACTTGCTCCATCCCAAGCCAAATGGCAGCTTGCATCAAATGAATCTGTTTTGGTTTTAGTTGGATTGCAAAACTTGCGTATGCAACAGGGCATACAAGAGAGTGGACTCATGGTGAATTTGATTCAACTAACCAATAAAGCCAAAGCGCTGGATATTCCGATTGTTGACTTATATGGTGATGACCTGATGCAAGGCATGCAGCAATTGGGAGAATATGCCTCAACCCATCCGCAACTGATTTTTGCCGGGCAGGTTACACCGATGCTGAAACAGATTTTGCCGCATCTGATGAGTGTGACGGATCAAATCGGTGTTGTCGATGATGTGATTTTATTGGCGAATCAAGATCAGCATATTCAATGGATCGAAAATATTTCGGCACAGGGGATACATCACTTAAATACCTATAGCCTGACCCGCTTATGGGATTTAAGCGCATCTTCCGAATATGTATTGTCGACCAAAGGCATTATGTTGGCCGTCGCAGAACAGCTGGATATGGATGCTTTGGAAATTGATCCCTATGTCGACTTAAAAAATTATGGTCTGGATTCGGTAGCGATGGTGAGTCTGATCGGTATATGGCGTGCACATGGTGCGAATATCCGTTATGAAGATGTGCTAAAGCATTCGTCTTTGCATGAATTGGCAGGCTTCATTTTAAAATCCTCAGGTTGATGTGCTGCGATTGAGCATTTTTATGAACTAAATCGGAAATTTCATCGCCATTTACATAAATGCGCATTGTAATTATGAGCTAAGCTTTCTATCATTGCCGCCTTGTTTTTCGCGATCAGCCTGGGATTGAACTTTGAGTAATTTTCTAACCGAACATCTGATACATCGTGATGACGATTTCATGGTCATCCACAAACCTGCAGGTTTACTCACAGTTCCCGGTAAAACAGAAGACTTACAAGATTGCCTGATCAACCGTCTGGGCAAACTAGAACCCAAAACTTTACTGATTCATCGACTGGATCGCGATACATCCGGCATTTTGGCCTTTGGTCTGACTAAATGGGGACAAAAAACCATTTCCCGCCAGTTTCAGGAACGCCAGACCGATAAAACCTATCAGGCTGTGGTTGCCGGTAAACTAGAAGGTGAAGGCACTATTGAAGTGCCAGTCGTGTATGATCCAAGCCGTCCGCCTTTACATATCGCAGATCCCGCACATAATAAGCCAGCCATCACGCATTGGCAGGCGATTGAGCATTTTAATATTCAGGGACAGCCTGTGACCCGGGTGAAACTGATCCCAATTACCGGCCGTTCTCATCAGCTACGGGTGCATATGCAATATCTCGGACATCCGATTATTGGCGATACTTTATATGCGACACTCGAACAGCAACAGCTCAGCTCGCGTCTATGTTTACATGCGGAACGTTTGAGTTTTTATCATCCTCAAACAGAGCAGTTGGTCGAATTTTATTGTCCGGCGCCGTTCTAGGAAATACTTCTTTAATCGCCGTGAATTATGCTCACTTTTTAGTGGGCTTTATGTCAAAATACATTGCTTGAAGGTGTGAAATTTTGCTCCAATGACGTTTCGTGATTGAGCCTAATATTCATAATCTTGTACTTAAGATAAAGGTGGAAAAATTGCAGCAATTTGCTATTGGTCAACGTTGGTTATCAGATACTGAAACAGAACTCGGTTTAGGCGTTCTTATTGATGTTGATGAGCGGTCGGTCAGCATTTTATTCCCGAAAAGCGATGAAACCCGCGTCTATGCACGCAGCAATGCACCCTTATCTCGTATCGTATTTAATGTGAAAGATGAATTACAGGATCAGGAAGGCACCCAGTGGATTGTAGAATCCGTTGAAGACCGCAATGGCGTAGTACGTTATCATGTCGTTCGTACTCTGGAAGATGGAACTGAAGAACGTAAATCGCTGAATGAAACCCGTATTGGTGCGACTATCCAGCTGTCTAAGCCTTTAGATCGTTTATTGGCCAGTCAGGTTGATTATAAAGAATGGTATGACCTGCGTATTGAAGCACTGCTGATGCAGGCCAATATGCAAAGCAGTCCACTGCGTGGTCTGGTGGGTTCACGTGTCGGCCTGATTCCGCATCAGCTGTATATTGCACATGAAGTCGGTCAGCGTTTTGCACCGCGTGTATTACTGGCCGATGAAGTTGGTCTGGGTAAAACCATTGAAGCGGGTCTGATCATTCATCAACAACTCAAAACCGGCCGTTCTGAACGTATCCTGATTCTGGTTCCCGATTCACTGCAATATCAGTGGATGATTGAGATGCGCCGTCGTTTTAATCTGGAGTTCTCGCTGTTTGACTTGACCCGTACTGCATCGATCAAAGAACATGATCCTGAACAAAACCCGTTCTTGACCGAACAAAAAATTATTGCCTCTGTCGATTTGATGGTCGACCATGAAGATCTGCGTGAACAGGCACTTGAAGCAGGTTTCGACTTGCTGGTGGTCGATGAAGCACATCATTTGATGTGGAGTGAAGAAGAGGGCGGTAATGACCGTTATGATCTGGTCGAAGAACTGGCTGAACATACGCCGGGCGTGTTGTTATTGACGGCGACACCTGAACAGCTCGGTGTAGAAAGTCACTTTGCACGCCTGCGTTTGCTTGATCCGCAGCGTTTTAACTCGCTGGATCGTTTCCTCGATGAAGAAGCGCAATATCAGCATACGGCTAAAATTGCAGAAGTACTGATGTCAGACATGCCGCTAGAAGCTGAGCATCTCACTGCGATTGAGGGCTTGTTAGGTCATCCGATTGAAGATCATCCTGAACAGCGTTTTCGTGCCATTCATGAGCTTTTAGACCGTCATGGTACAGGTCGTATCCTGTTCCGTAACACGCGTGAAGCAATTCAAGGCTTCCCGGGTCGTGACTGTCAGCCAGCGCCATTGCCGGCACCAGAACATTGGTCTAAAGACGGTAAATTACGTGAGCAAATGTGGCCTGAAGAAGCCCAGTTAGATGGCTCGTGGATGGAAGCTGATCCACGTGTGATGTGGCTGATGGAGCGTTTGCGTACTGATTTAAAACACAAGAAAGTCTTACTGATTGCACGTAGCGGTCCAGTGGTTGAAGCATTGGAAAATGTACTTCGCTTACATGCCGGTATTCGTACGGCAATGTTCCATGAAGGCATGAGCTTATTAGAACGTGACCAGGCCGCAGCTTATTTTGCTGAAGATTCGTATGGCGCGCAGATTCTGCTTTGTTCGGAAATCGGTTCAGAAGGACGTAACTTCCAGTTTGCCTCTGATCTGATTCTGTTCGATTTACCTGCGAACCCGGATGTGCTGGAACAGCGTATTGGTCGTCTGGATCGTATCGGTCAGGAAAACCGCATTCAGATTCACGTGCCTTATCTGGTGGGAACTGCACAAGAACGTATGTTCCGCTGGTATAACGAAGCTTTGAATATTTTCAGCAATATTTCTCCAACTGCACAGACCTTGCAAGAAAATTTTATTGTTCGCTTAAAAGACTGTCTATTGGCGGACAAAGGTCAAGAGTTTGAAGACCTGCTAGAAGAAGTCAGCGTGCAACGTGAAGCGCTGGAAGCTGAATTGCAGGAAGGTCGTGACCGTTTGCTTGAATACAATTCTTGCCGTCCGGTGGTGGCGCAGGAAATTGTCAACGCGCTTGAAGATTATGATGACAATACCACTTTGCCGATTTTCATGAAGCGCTTTATGGCGTCCACAAATATCGACTTTGACGAGCAAAGTAACGGTACAGTGATCATCAAGCCAACCGATCAAATGCAGGTTCAAGGTTTGACGTTGGATGAAGAAGGGATTACAGCGACTTTCTATCGTGATCAGGCACAAATCCGCGAAGATGCGCAATACCTGACACTGGAACATCCATTCACTGAAAGTGTGATGGAAATGATCAATACGCAAGGCTTTGGTAGCACTAACGTTGCGGTACTAAAATCTGCAGCACTGCCACAGGGTTCGGTATTACTTGAAGTATGGTTCAAGGTCGATGTGGTGGCTCCGAAAGCATTGAACTTGCCGTCTAGCTTGCCGCAACAGTTGATTCGTGTCTTGCTCAGTGAAAAAGGTCAGGATCTATCACAAAAGATTGCACCAGAAATCCTGAAACCGTACTTGCATCATTTAGATGGCAATAGTTGCCGTCAGGTGGTGAAAGCACGTCGTGATGTGATTGAAGCACGTTATCAGCAAGCGCTTGAACTGGCACGCAGTGCATTGCCTGGCTTCAAGCAGCAAGCCAAAGAAGTGTATGGCAATAAATGGCAATATGAAATTGATCGCCTGACCTATCTGAAACAGTTCAATCCAAGTATCCGTGAAGATGAAATTGCACGTTTACAAAAGTTGCAGAAAGAAGGTTTAAGCTTGCTGGATGGTCTATCGGTAACACCGGAAGCAATTCAGGTGATGGTCGTGGTCAAGCCTTAAGCTTTAAATCATTAAAAAATGCAGCTTTCGGGCTGCTTTTTTTATGGGCAAAATCCGGGTTTATTATTTTTTTGGTCGGAGAATGCTGGTCTGTTATTTTCCTCCTGTTTAAAATTAGGCTACTGAATAATAAGAATGACAAAGTATGTCAAAAGCACTGATTACCCTTGGCACAAAGACCAGTCATGGCGGCATGGTGACTGAATGCGAACTCTCTTTTTTGATCAATGGTATTGCCGTGCATTTAAATGGTATGAAGCATTATTGTCCCAAATGCCAGACTATGGTCACCGCAATTTCCAGCAATTTGTCTATTACTGTCAAAGGACGGGCAGTGGTCATTGCGGGGGATAAGGCCAGTTGCGGCGCGACTTTTCTACCGATGCAACATTTGACTGTATCGCAGAAATAGACTTTAAATTCTGAAGGAATACAGAGAAATGACTTTGAGGTCATGCTTTGAGCATTTTTGCGCTGCCGAATAAATCTTTAAAGCGGTAAGCTCATCTTACGATTTCAGGATGAATACGCACTGCGTTTAAAAAATAATGAAGCAAGCCCTACATTTTACTCATGCCAATGGTATCCCTTCGGCAACTTATCAAAAGTTTTTGCATTGTTTTCAGCAAGATTATGAGGTCAAAGCGATTCCATTTATCGGCATGAATCAGCAATATCCAATTACGCGAGACTGGCGCTATCTGGTCGATGAAGTTATTGCAGATATCGAGCAGCAGTTTCCTCAGCAACAGGTGATTGGTTTAGGGCATTCCTTTGGTGGTCTGGTGACCCTTATGGCGGCGTATCGCCGTCCCGAACTGTTTTCTAAACTGGTCATTATGGATCCACCGTTTGTGATTGGAAAAAACAGCGCCATGTTCGAACTGATGAAAAAGCTGAATCTAAAAAGTGTCGATCGTTATACACCCGCAGGAATTACGCTAAAACGCAAAGATCATTGGTCATCGAAACAGGTCGCGATTGAAGCTTTGCGATCTAACCGTCTATTTAAAAATTTCGATGAGCAATGTTTTGCTGATTATATTGAGAGCGGTATTCGGCTAGAACCTGAACGCGGTGGGGTGACGTTAACCATTCCTAAACAGGTAGAAGCGGAAATCTTCCGGACTGTGCCAGCCTGGTGGTGGAGAACACCACGCCGACCGCCTGAAGTGCCGATGCATCTGATGACTGCAGAGCAAAGCCAGTTTTATCAGCAGGGTTTGCCACAAGGGATGCACAAGATTTATCAGATTAATTATTCTGTGGTTGAGGGCGGGCATATGTTCCCGCTTGAGTATCCGGAGGCCACTGCAAAGGCGGTCAAAGCCCAACTTGTACTTTTGTAATCATCATAAAAAAAGAGACGTTGATTACGTCTCTTTTATATAGCTTCATGCAGGTCGAAAAATTAGCGTAGTTGAGAATCTTCCAGATGACGCGCACCTTCAAGAATCATCCGAATCATGATCATGGTCTGTTCGGCAATTTCTTTACGGTCTTCGGCAGGCATATCAATCACATTGGCCCCCATGTTGAAGACCAGTTGGGTAATCGCTTTGGCGGCAATATCCGGATGAAATAACTTCTTATTGTTTAGGCGTTCCAGACGAATCAAATCATCCTGAAGTTCTTGCTGAAAATAATTTAACTGGCGTTCTACCGCCTGTTTATAAGATTTGGAACCGGTATAACCTTCACGCAATAACAGGCTCAGATTGCCTTCATCGGCATCCAGTTGGGCAATAAAGACTTCTACAGAACTGCGGATGATGCTGTTCTGGCGAGAGGCTTGCAGACGTGCTTCATGCAGAATCTGACGCAATACAATCCCGGCACGATCAATCAGCTCAATGGCCAGTTCATCAATATCTTTAAAATGACGATAGAAGCTGTTCGGTGCAATACCGGCCTCACGCGCGACTTCACGCAAACTTAAAGAAGAAATACTTTTTTGTGGCCCAATCAGATTCAACGCAGCCTGAAACAGTTCTTCCTTGGTAATGGTGGCCTTGCGACCGACACTGCGTACGATAATCGGCTCATCAATGCTTTTCGATTGTAATAAAGATGCGTCACTGCTTATTTTCATTGAAGGCTCGTTCATCGATAGGTTCATGCATGAATCATTTTATTATAACCGAGCCAGTCAAGCTTGTGAAATGATTAGAAACAATACAGTTGTATATACAAATATATATACATGTGTATAATAATTAAAAACCCAAGGTGATGTCGCAAACGATGCATGTACTCCAAAAACTTAAAACGCCGTTGAATGCACTGTCTGACAGTGTAATCGATCAGCATGCGATTAATTTCTGGATTCAGAAACTCAATCCTGTATGGTCGTTGAATCAGCCATTAGGCAAGATCGTGCACAAAGAAAATGCAGCACAGGATATGCTGAGTCTGAAAATTCAGGTGAATCGCTTATTTAAGTTTGGTGAAGCAGGGCAGCATCAT
This sequence comes from Acinetobacter lwoffii, assembly GCF_024129685.1. Classification (GTDB taxonomy): domain Bacteria; phylum Pseudomonadota; class Gammaproteobacteria; order Pseudomonadales; family Moraxellaceae; genus Acinetobacter; species Acinetobacter lwoffii_X. Next base: position 138,810 of record NZ_JAMXXL010000004.1, read on the forward strand.
CCGGTCTATGTGGTGGTGAATGGCATTCGTTATGAACGTAGCTATAGCTTGACCCGTGTCGATTCTCAGCATGTGTTGCTGAATGTGAAAAAAGTCGATGCCGGTAAAGTCAGCACATGGTTTGCAGAACAGGCACAAGTGGGTGATGTGATCGAATTTGGTCACCCTTATGGTGATATGACCTTGCCTGCGCAGACGAGTCCATTGATTTTGCTTGCAGCAGGGAGTGGTATTACTCCAATGCTCAGTATGCTGGAAAGCTTGAGCAAAAAAGGTGAACTATCTGCACCAGTCACTCTCTGGTGCTGGGTTAAAAAAGATCAGGATGCCGCATTTAAAGCACGGTTTGAAGAGCTTGCTCAGAAACATGCAAATTTCTCATTTCATGTGTATGCCACTCAAGAACAGCCAGCTGCTGCACGTCTGGATGAAACCTATCTGACCGATCTGCAAAATCTGGAAAATAGCATCGTATATTGCTGTGGTCCTTCAGGTTTTGTATCCAAAGCAGAACAGCTTTTTGCTCAGGCAAAACAGTTTAAAGGTGAAGCCTTTAGCATGAGCTTGGCGGATCAATCGGATACCGGCTTTATTAATGTCACCCTGACCCAGTCGAAAAAAATGGTCAGCATTCCAAAAGGCCAGTCCATTCTGGTGAGCCTGGAACAGCAAAATATTAAACCGACCCATGGTTGCCGTATGGGCATTTGTAATAAATGTGCCTGCAATAAAGTAGAAGGTTCGACCAAGAATTTGGTCAATGGTGCACAAAATACCGAACCCGGCAACCTGCTCAAAATTTGTATTAACTCAGCGCAGACTGACCTTGTCATCGACTTATAAGCGAGTTTTATCTTATGAATATGCCAGTAAAATTACAGTATTTTAAAAATCCTAAAAACCGTGAATTAACCCAGTTTGAACTTGATGAACTTGCACGTGAGCTCGATGCGATTAAGCAAGAAGTGCTAGATGATCTAGGTGAAAAAGATGCGAAATATATCCGTCGTGTCTATTCAACGATTCGTTATTCATCGATTGCCGGTCGTGCCTTGCTGTTTGCAGGCTGGTTCCCGCCAGCATGGTTGTTAGGGACAGGCCTGTTGGGCTTTGCCAAAATTATGGAAAATATGGAACTGGGTCATAACGTTATGCACGGTCAATATGATTGGATGAATGATCCTAAACTCAATGGTCAGACCTATGAATGGGATATCGTAGGGACTTCAGACAACTGGCGTCAAACTCATAACTTTAAGCATCATACCTATACCAATATTAAAGGTATGGATGATGATATCGGTTATGGCCTATTACGCCTGTTCCCGGAACAGCGCTGGAAACCGGGTTATTTACTACAACCAATTTATGCAGTGCCATTCTGTTTATTGTTCCAGTGGGGTGTTTCGATTCAGAATCTTGAATTGGGTAAATACTTCAAAGGCCGTAAAAGCAAAGAGCAGACCAAAGAAGAATGGCGTCCAATGCAGAGCAAAATCGGTAAACAGCTGTTTAAAGATTATGTATTCTTCCCACTCATCGCAGGTCCTGCGGCTTTACCTGTTTTGACCGGCAATATGGTGGCCAATGGTCTGCGTAATATCTGGACCTTTAGTATTATTTTCTGTGGCCACTTTACCAAAGATGTAGAAGTATTCCCGAAATCGGTACTGCAAAATGAAAGTCGTGGTCACTGGTATATGCGTCAGATCCGTGGTTCATCCAACCTGACCGGTTCTGAAGCGTTTCATATCTTGACGGGTCATTTAAGTCATCAGATTGAACATCATTTGTATCCTGATGTACCTGCACGCCGCTATCGTCAAATGGCGCCAAAAGTTCAGGCTGTTTGTGAAAAATATGGTTTGAACTACAACAATGCTAGTCTAGTTAAGCAGTACGGTAGCGTGATTAAACGTATTGTGAAATATGCATTTCCATTTAAGAAGTAATTTTTCTTAAAGCTAAAAAAACCACTTCAAATGAAGTGGTTTTTTTAGCTTTAAGAGGCTAATACTTCAGGAAGTAGAAGTCCTGATTGCGAAGCTATTTAAGATGATTTCAAGGCATAAAGTAAAAAAGTTAATCTGCCATTTATAGTATTGTCTAAAGGTGTTTAGTAGATCAGCCAGATAAAATAGAAAGGACTAATATGGCATCGAATTAGATAAAATATTAATTTTTGGAAGGTGTTTATCATGCCCTTCGAGATAACGTTGATCCGCTAGACTCAACATTTCTTCATCCTCCTCACTATTCCCATAAGCATAAATTTCCGCATAATCTTGCAGTTTATATTTTTCTAGAATTCTAATTTTCTTTTGTGTGTTACTACAGTCAGGAGTTTGATAAAACCCTGTCGTTTTCCCAGCTTTGATTTCAACTTCGCTACAGATTAAATCGATATTTAAATAGCTGCAGACCGGTTTTAAATATAAATCCAGAGATGCGGAAACTAGCACCACTTTATGGCCTAATTCTTGATGTTGTATAAGCTGCTCTAACAGTTTGGGATTTAATTTAAGTATCAGTTTTTGCGCATAGTCCTGAGCCAATTGCAGAATTTCCTCTGCATCACTGTTTTTAAACATGCTGGCATACAATTTGGGACGCATGCGGTGCGCAGGGTAGAGTTTTAAATAATAAGCCTGAATCCACGGCAAAATTTGCAGGCCGCGTTTCACAATATGCCGTTTTCTCAAGGCATAAAAAATGAACCCGGTAAAACTATCATGCAGATACAGGGTTCCATCAAAATCAAATAAGGCTAGAGTTTTAGATTCTTGATTTTGCGCATGCATGTTTGATATCGACCATCGACGCGGGTAGCAAACCAGTTAGTATTATAATCACGACTTAATTTTGGTCCGGAAATAACCACTTCAGGCATAATGGCATAGATAGGATCTTTACCCGTTTTTTCCTGATAAAGCTTGCTGACACCACGATAAGTCATCGTATCTTCAAAGTCTTTGTCTTTTTCTTTCTTTAAATCAGCTCTGATCTGACGTTCAGTAATAATAAAATTATTTTTGGCAAAAACACTGATCAATTCACGCTCAGATTGACTCTTCTGTGAACGGATCGCACCATCTTTGGTGTAGAGTAATAAATCGCCATCCAGATCAAGTTCGGCCTCAGTCAAATCATTCAGCATGCTCTGAAAAGCAGCATTTCGACTGGAATACATGCCCGAGTTATAGTCCGCAAAACGGTAAATCGGCTTGTCATAATCTGCCGGATACATCATCAGGCGATGAATCCCATAATACAATCCCCCATATTGACTATAGAGATCGGTACGCAGTTCTGCAATATTGCCACCTTGACGTTTATGCTCTTTGGCATAGCTGATATGCACTTGCATTGAGCCCAAGGTGGTAATTGGATTCATTTTCTCGCCAATATTCTGGCCGACTAGTTTGGCAGCACCAGTCAGGGCGCTAACATGATAGTGTTTCGACATATAGTCAAATATTTCACGATATAATTCGTCGAGTTCACGTTCCGTTTTAACACGGCGCATCTGGCTCAAGTAGTTGTCTTCAGGACTCGGATGGTTCTTGAGAACTTCCTGGAAATATCCTGCAACTGTGCCACCAATTGCTTGACCGAGTTTATCTTTGAATTTTTCATCAAGGCGACCTTGGACTTCCTTAACCGCCTTTTCACCCAAACCCGGAACAGTAGGATCTGCAACAAAGTTAGATTCCTGATCAACCACTGCCACAATCGTACAAACATTTTCCTTGGTCTGAGGAATGCCGAGCTGTTCGGTAATGTCATAAATATCTTGTGCCCAAGACTCACGTTGGTTGACACGGTTTGGAATAGCTTTGCGAATATGTTCAACTTCAAGTGTCGGTTCATCATCTTTTGACCACCATGAACCATTGCCACAACCGGCAAGACCCAGAGAAAGTACAAGTACAGACAATGACTTAAAAGAAAAACAAGAAGCGAAAGTTTTATTCATGGTGTCGTAAATTAATTGAAAAGATGAGCGAATAAGGCAGATGCAGTATACTATGCCCATCAAAAAAGTGATGAATTTATATGTATATTGGTCCATATCAACTGTCAAACAATTTGATTGTCGCTCCCATGGCAGGTGTGACCGACCGTCCGTTTAGAACCTTGTGCAAATACTTTGGTGCAGGCCATGCGGTCAGTGAAATGATGACGTCTGACAAAACTTTGCGCATGAGTAAAAAAAGCTTATATCGTGCCAATTTTGATGGAGAGTTGGCCCCGATTTCAGCGCAGATTGCTGGTTCAGATCCCCATGATCTGGCTGAAGCGGCACGTTATCAAGTGGCCAATGGTGCGCAAATTGTTGATATTAATATGGGTTGCCCAGCCAAAAAGGTCTGTAACCGACTCGCCGGTTCTGCTTTATTGCAGGACGAAGATCTAGTAGCACGCATTCTGGATGCTGTCGTTGCTGCAGTTAATGTGCCAGTGACCTTAAAAACCCGTCTTGGTTATTTGAACGGCCAGGAAAATATTATACGGGTCGCCAAACGTGCTGAACAAGCCGGGATTGCGGCACTGGCTTTACATGGCCGTACCCGTGAAGACATGTACCTGAATACCGCACGTTATTCTTTAATCAAAGACGTAAAGGAAATGTTGAATATTCCCGTGATTGCTAACGGTGATATCGACAGTCCTGAAAAAGCCAAATACGTGCTGGATTATACCGGTGCAGACGCAATTATGATTGGTCGTGCAGCACAAGGTCGCCCCTGGATTTTTCGTGAAATTGCCCATTATTTAAAAACCGGTCAACATCTTGATGCACCAAGTATTACAGAAGTGAAAGATGTGCTACTGGGACACTTGACAGAATTATACGAATTTTACGGCGAATATTCCGGCTGCCGGATTTCCCGTAAACATATTGCCTGGTACACCAAAGGTTTGCGTTCCAGCAACGAGTTTCGCCAGAACATGTATCAGGTGGAAAATACGGCTGATCAATATCGTGTGGTAGAAGATTATTTTAATGCATTGCTAGAACATGGTTTAACCATGAATGATGTGCAGGTCGAGCATGTGAATTTACTGGAAACCAAGTAATGACGGGTAAAATTCAGCGAATCAGGTAATATTTTTTGCATGAAATCCCTACCTTTTTTATCTTGAGCAGGCTGATTTTTGCATTTTGTTTACACTTCAGCCTGTCTAATACATAGCAGCACAGTTTGTTCACTTAAACTGGACAGGACTTGGACATTGCTTACTCAAGCTTCCTCTATGATGAACCTATCCAGATATAAACCAGATGTGATCCATCTTGTTTATCGTCATCATTGAGGGAGATCTGTAATGACAAATACCAATCGTCCAGTCACAGAGTTTAGCCATAAAACGTCAACGGAATTGCCACAAGAACGCAGTGAAGGCCTGAATATCAATCCGACTGATACCAATGCACGTCCAGATTTGAATACACCCGTGAAAGATAATCCTCGTGTTCCAGACATGAATGAAGGTGAAGATAATCTGGCTGCCACCAGTGCCGGTACTTTGGGCGGAGCTGCGGTAGGTGCAGTTGCAGGTCTGGTAGGTGGTCCTCCAGGTGCAGTGGTGGGTGGTATTATTGGTGGCGTTGTTGGCGGTATTGCGGGTAATGATATTGCAACGCCTGATCATGAGAAACAGGCAGATAATTACCAGCACCCAGAGAACTTACCTGAGGCAGATAACTATCGACATCCAGATCATTTGAGAGCAGAAGATAATTACTGGAGAGATGAGTATCATAATCGCCCGTATTTCAATGAAACGCGTAGCACATATGGCGATCTAGATTATGATCGTGATTATCGCGGTGCTTACCGGGTCGGTTATGAAAATCGTCCGATGTATGAGCATGATACGGATTTTGACCGTGCCGAACCTGAACTGCGTACCAAGTGGGAACAGTTAAAAGGTGAGTCCCGCCTCAACTGGGAAGAAGCGAAATTTGCAGTTAAAGATGCCTGGCATCGTGTCACACGCTAATTCTAGATAAATTAAAAACCTCTCCATGTGGAGAGGTTTTTTTATGATTCAAGTATTAAAGATGCTTCATTTCCAGTATGAGCTGGTTAATCAGATCGGAAGCTTCCATTTCACGAATCTGTGCCACGTTCGAACCTGCCCAGAATGCACCATAACCTTGATCCCCATGTTTGGCAGCAGCAGCATGTAATTGCTTGGCCAGATCATAAGTATATGGATAAGCCGGAACATCCAGCCGATCGGGTGTATCCACTTCAATATGCCAGTGGTTAATGATGCCGCGTGCAGGACGACCGGAAATACTGGCACTCACCTGAGTGAGTGGCTTGGAAAATAAGGCTTTACGATAGGCATCATTGGCATTAGAAGATTTACACTGCACAAATGCAGTCCCAAGTTGCACGGCATCTGCACCGAAATCCATCATTTGACGCGCTTGCTCACCCGTCATAATCCCGCCTGCCGCTACAATCGGCAAGGAAGAATGCTGTTTGATCAGCTTCACCAGATTGGAGGTTTTGACTGAAGCATCAAACTTGGTCGAGAAAATCCCGCGATGGCCACCAGCCTCAATACCCTGCGCAATAATGATATCAATTCCGGCTGCTTCAATGGCTTTAGCTTCGGCATAATTGGTGGCAGATACCATGGTCAGAATCCCGGCCTGTTTTAGGGCTTGAATCTGATGCGGATGTGGAATCCCAAAATGAAAGCTGACTGCTCGCGGTTTGATTTCTAATACCAGATTCAGAAAGTCATCATTGTCTTTAAAACTCGGATAAATACACTCCAAATGATCTGGTGCCTGAGCGCCATATTCGGCAAATTTATCTTTAAACTGTGCAATCCATGCCTGCGCTACAGCCTCATCTACAGGAACAGTGTCATGACAGAAAAAATTAACCTGAAAAGGGCAATCTGTCAGTTCTTGAGTCTTTAAAATCTGTTGTCGCGCTGCATCAATACTGCTGGCCCCCAGACCCAGTGAACCCAAGCCGCCCTGATTGGACACTTCGGCAGCAAGCTCGGGCGTAGAGACACCTGCCATCGGTGCCAAGAAAATAGGATGTTTAATTCCGAGATTTTCTAATAAAGACATAGATTTGCTCCTTGTTATGCTTTTACTTTGCCTTTGAGCACAAAATTAAGCAAATCATATTGGTTATTTTATTTTGAAATACTGCAGCATGGGTTACGTGTTGTTTACATTTCTTGCGACACGCTACGTCGCCAAGAAGATAGAACTTTTATTAGCCTAGAATTGAACACTTTATAATAGCTTTTTGGTCACATATTCTCTGAGCTCATGTCTGATCGTATCCGTGAAAAACTGCAAATTTTAGCCGATGCTGCCAAGTATGATGTGTCTTGTTCATCTAGTGGTAGCAACCGTAAAAATAAAGACAAGGGTGTGGGCAATACCGGGAATGGCATCTGTCATAGTTATACCGAAGATGGCCGCTGTGTTTCCTTGCTGAAAATTCTGTTCTCTAATGTCTGTATTTTTGACTGTTCCTATTGTGTTTCGCGCCGTTCCAATGACGTCCAGCGTGCAGCATTTACCGTGCAGGAAGTCGTGGATTTGACCATGAATTTTTATCGGCGTAATTATATTGAGGGTCTGTTTCTCAGTTCGGGGATTTTTAAATCGGCCGATCACACCATGGAACGGATGCTGCAGGTCGTCAAAAAATTAAGACTCGAAGAAAACTTTAATGGTTATATTCATCTGAAAACCATTCCGGGTGCATCACAGGAGATCATTACCGAAGCCGGACTGTATGTCGACCGTATGAGTATTAATCTTGAAATGCCGACGGAAGCGGGACTGCAAAAATTTGCGCCTGAGAAAACCCATGCCGAAGTACAAAAAGACTTGGGCATTGTACGCGACCGGTTGATCCAGCTCAAAGATGAACGCAAGCTGATCAAGTCAGTCCCCAAGTTTGTACCTGCCGGACAAACCACACAGATGGTGGTGGGCGCGCATAGTGAAACCGATCAGGATATTATTTTGATGGCTGATCGGCATTACAAGGAATTCAAGCTGAAAAGGGTGTATTTCTCTGGTTATATCCCGATTAATCCTGAAGATAAAGCCTTACCCGCCATCGGTTCAGCACCGCCATTATTAAGAGAAAACCGTCTGTATCAATCTGACTGGCTGATGCGTTTTTATGGCTTTGCTGCTGATGAAATTGTCGATGATCAGCATCCGAATCTGGAGCTGGAGATTGATCCTAAACTCAGTTGGGCCTTGCGTCATTCTGAAGCCTTTCCAGTCGATATTAACCGTGCCGACTATAAAATGATTCTACGGGTACCCGGCATAGGCGTGCGTTCTGCCCAGAAAATTGTACAGGCACGCCGTTTTGGACAGATTCATATTGACCAGCTAAGGCGCATGGGCGTGGCTTATAACCGGGCGCAGCATTTTATTCGCTGTGCGGATACACCGAAATTTAAGAAAGATCAGCACGCCCATCAGATTCGCCAGCAAATTTTGATGTCAGGGCAATCCAAATATCAGCAGCAACTTTCACCTCAATTAGGATTTGGTTTCTAGTGGCAAGTTACTGTTTTGATGGCAGCATGACTGGTCTGCTCAGTTGTGTATTTCGTGCTTTCGAGTTTAAAGAATTTAACGTGATAGTGACGGCCAATCCTCAAGCACAAACAGGTTTATTTGATGAATTTATCCATGTGGCCTCTAATGATCAGCATGGGCAGCGGGTGTGGCAGGGATTAAAGCAGAAAGTATCTTCCAGCAGTTTGCGTGCTTTTTACTATACGTTTTTGTCAGAGCAGGAAGCAGCGTTCCAGACTCTTTTTGATTTTGCAGTCTATGTCTTTCAAAACCAGCGTCCAGTCGATAAAGATTATGGTCATACTGCGGTGATCGGCATGTCGCAATGGGCCAAGCAAGTGGGGCGGGAAAAGCATCGTATGGAGGCTTTTGTACGCTTTAAAAAAGCCAAAGATGGTTTGTTTCTGAGTCTGGTCAGACCGGATTTTAATGTCTTGCCGATTATTTCCCGACATTTTCAGGAGCGTTATCAGGATCAAAGCTGGCTGATTTATGACGAGCAGCGTAATTACGGTATTTATTATGATTTAAGGCAGATGCATCAGGTCGAGATGAACGCTGAAATAATCGATCCACAAATCCGGATTGGTCATAGTCAATCATTCAGTATTGAACTGGATGATCAAGAGCTGCTATATGATCAGCTCTGGAAAGACTATTTTAACAGTGTGAATATTCAGGCGCGCAAGAACATGAAATTGCATATTCAATATGTGCCAAAGCGCTACTGGCGTTATATGAATGAGAAATTACTTTAAACAGTACATCAAGCTGCTTTCAGGCATAATAAGCATTGGTATATTTAAATTGAGTGTATAAACATGAAGGTATGGCTAACGTCATTAGCGCTGCTCACTGGATTAACTGCATGTTCGGAACAACCACAAAAACCGGTCGTAGATCCAGCCAAATATCAGGTTCAGACCGCACAGGAACTGCAGCAACGTTTTGATGCACTCAATGTCCAGTTAGCCCAAGACTTTCAGAAATTTAAGAAAGTCGAAAGCATTGCTTTCGCACACCAGTTTCCTTTAGATGTCAATAATCTGCAAAGCTTGAACCAGCATCTCGTTAGCAGTACCGCATTAAAACCTAGTAAAATCGCCTATTGCGATATGATGAATAGTTATTTTGCCGATATGTTCCGTTTGGGACATTACAATCTGGAACTGGTCGATGACATTAAATTGCCCAATGCCAAGAATGAAAATTTAAAAGCTAATTTCTCTGATGCTGATCATTTTTATACCTTTATTCTGGATCGTTATACGACTTATCGTCAGGTTCAGCAGACCATGGGTTATGGCTGTAATTTAAAAGCTGCGCTGTAAATCCTAAAGCCAGAAAAAAGCCCATCACAGATGGGCTTTTTTGATTTTAAGCATTAGCAACCGGTCAGTTTTTCAGGCTGCGGTTTTTCATTCGGGAAGAAAATCGGACGAAGTTTTACCCCGATCCCATTACCAATAAAAGCGAAGACCAGCCATAACCAGCCATGCAGACTACCAGAGGCAATCCCACTGAAATATGCGCCGATATTACAACCATAAGCTAAGCGTGCGCCGTAGCCCAGCATTATGCCACCTACAACAGCAGCAATCAGTGAACGTTTTGGAATATTGAAATTCGGCGCAAATTTACCTGCCAAACTTGCTGCCAACAAAGCACCCAGCATAATACCGAAGTTCATCATTGAGGTAATATCAAACCATAATGATTCTGCCAGTGCTTTGGCATTGCCTGCTTTTTGCCAATAATCCCAAGAAGCTACATCAACACCTACGAGCGTAGCACCTTTGGCACCCCAAACTGCCAGCGCAGAGGTCACGCCCCAAGGACGACCTGCCAGTGCCAAAGTGGCAAAGTTGAGCAAGGTCAGAATAATACCGCCCCAAATCAGAGGCCATGGACCACGAACAAAGCGCTTCCAGCCCTGATATTCACTGCGTGGCTCAATTTCCAGGCTACCATGACGTTTCTTTTCAAAATAAACAGTCGCCGCAGCAATGATGGCAAAAACGATAAAGCTCAACAGCAATCCAGGGAGGACGCCTAAACTTTCTACCAGTGAAATAGGCTCAAGATGTGGCAGGGCAAACCACCAGTCAAGGTGGGAGGTCGCAATCACAGACCCGATACAGAAGAACAAGAGCGTCACCAGCATACGTGCACTACCGCCACCTACGGTATACAGGGTACCTGATGCACAACCGCCACCGAGCTGCATACCGATACCGAAAATAAAGGCACCAATCATGACTGACATGGAAACAGGGTTAACATTGCCTTTGACTGGGTTGCCGAACAATTCACCTGCACCTAAAGCGGGGAAGAACAGTAAAACTGCCAGCGCCAGCATAATCATCTGCGCACGTAAACCACGGCCGCGACGTTCCTTGATAAAGACACGCCAGCTCGAAGTAAAACCAAATGAAGCATGGTACAGGGTCATGCCCAGTGCACCACCAACCAAAAATAATAGGGCCTGATTTAAGCCTACGATTTGATAGGCACCGATTGTACCTATGATAAGCAAAATAAAAGCTGCCCAGACCGAAATATTCGACCGTTGGGAAGCAGCAACAATGACTGACATGGGAGATTAAATTTTAAAAATAAAGGCTGGTATTCTACTGAATTTCAGTTTAAATGCAGCCCGTTTTGCCGATTCAATCACAATTAAGTCATTCTAATACTTGATAAGTTTTATCAGTTTATGTGATTTTGTCGACTCATTTAGATAAAAAATGATCCCATCAAGAATTAATGCAATTTCAATTTAGATCATTCGCTATTTAAAATCATCTCTAATAAAAAAGCCTGCAATCGCAGGCTTTTAAACATCAAGCTGAATCCTAAAATCAGTTTTCAGCTTTTTCCCGAACTTCTCCGGCACCTTCCTCAACTGCCGCAGCTGTTGCTGCAGTTGCTTTACGTGCTGCTTCCGCAGTGGCATCTGCTGCTCTAGACGTTGCAGCAGCTGCTTCGTCCGCTGCCTGAGCAGTATTTTCCGCGGCATTATCCATTGCTCGTTCGGTTTCTACCGCAGCCTCACGGCTGGCATCTTCCATATCATGACCGGCTTGATTGGCTGCATTTTCTAAATGCTCACCTGTGGTTGCGCCGGTTTCAGGCGCTTCTTCTTTACTACAGCCGACTAAGGCAACAGTGGTCGCCAAACCTAAAGCAATCAGTAATTTATTCATCGAGTAATATCCTTTTGTTGTTGTAGAGCTGCAATCTAATTTAGCAGCCATTTATTTAGATTTATGCTAGCAAATAGATCAACATTTGTTGATTAACTGTAACTTTTTTCGATACTTATACTGTAATGGCTCAGTCGGAAGTTGTTTTAAGTTTCATGGAATAGTGATATTCACAGAGAGGGAAGTCTTAATAGTATCATTCGATAGGCAGGTTATAGTATGAAGCTTGGCATTTAAATATTTGTCATCACGACCTAGAGATAATTCTAAAGATGAAGAAATGAAAGACATAAAAAAAGCCCGCATGATGCAGGCTTTTTTTAAGAAAAACTTATAGATCAGCAGACGCTTTAAGCGCTTCCACTTTGTCAGTTTTTTCCCAGGTAAATGCAGTATCTGAACCTTCACGACCGAAGTGACCATAAGCAGCAGTTTGCTTATACATCGGCTGGATCAGGTCAAGCATACGGGTAATGCCATATGGACGTAAGTCGAAATGTTCACGAACCAGTGCAATAATCAATTCTTCAGAGACTTTTGCAGTATTGAAGGTATTGATTGAAATTGAAGTTGGCTCAGCAACACCAATCGCGTAAGACACCTGAATTTCACATTTGTCAGCCAGGCCAGCAGCAACGATGTTTTTCGCTACATAACGACCTGCATATGCAGCAGAGCGGTCAACTTTAGATGGATCTTTACCAGAGAAAGCACCACCGCCGTGACGTGCCATACCACCGTAGGTATCTACGATAATTTTACGTCCAGTCAAACCACAGTCACCCACAGGACCACCGATCACAAACATACCCGTTGGGTTGATGTGGAATTTGGTCTCTGCATGGAACATGTCAGCAGGAATGATTTTCTTCACGATTTCTTCAATCACAGCTTCTTTCAGGTTTGCTTGCGTGATTTCAGGATCATGTTGAGTCGAAAGAACGACTGCATCTAAACGAACTGGTACGCCATTTTCATAAGCAAACGTTACCTGGCTTTTTGCATCTGGGCGTAACCATGGCAAGGTGCCATTACGGCGTAATTCAGCCTGCTTTTCCATTAAACGATGCGCATATGAAATCGGCGCAGGCATTAATACATCAGTTTCGCGGCTTGCATAACCGAACATCAAGCCCTGGTCACCGGCACCCTGATCTTCAGGTTTCTGGCGGTCGACACCCTGAGCAATTTCAGGTGACTGTTTACCAATCATGTTGATCACGGCACAGGTTGAACCATCAAAACCAAGATCAGAATGGTGGTAACCAATTCCGTTTACGGTATGACGTACAATTGCCTCAAAATCAACATTTGCTGTCGTTGTGATTTCACCGGCAAGTACAACCGCACCTGTTTTTACAAGCGTTTCACAAGCAACCCGTGCATATGGGTCTTCTTTTAAGATTGCATCCAAAATAGCGTCACTGATTTGGTCAGCCATTTTATCTGGATGGCCTTCGCTTACAGATTCCGAAGTAAATACAGCGTACTCGCGCATAGTCCTATCACAGTTAATTTTAAAGACCCGATATGTTACATCGAGTTGCGCTCTAGGACTAGCTTAACAGGACAAAATTGGTCGAAATTGTTTCAAATTATTGTGTTTTTAATTGATTAATAGAATTAAAAAAATTGATATGTCTATTTAGGCAGCATTATTGATTGGGGAATAGGAAGCAATAATATTTTAATCCCTCAGACTGTCATAAAATTAAATGCTTAGATTTCCGATTAAATCTTAAAAAAATAGATGATAGAAAAAATACAAAGCTCAAAATTCAAAATTTACTTAAGCAAGTGATCATTACATCAATAAAGCAGATTCAGACAGTGCACCTTACGACCAACTGTCTTGTCGATGTTCGGGTATATCTTCATATTAGCCTAAGTCTTTCACATTAGCTGTTTAGGAATGTCGACATCTTTTGCTATGGACTTCTTGGAGCAAGACTATACGGAGATCAGAAATCATGTATCAAAAGGCATTTACCCTGATTGAAGTGCTGATCGTGTTCATCATCATCGCGATTTTAGTGACGATGGTTTTTATGAGTTATTAAGCTTATGTCGTGCGGAATCAATTGGCCGAAGTGTTTGAACAGGCTGGAGCATATCGAACCCAGTTCATTGCTTCGGATCAGCACTGTGATGCCGGACGCCAGATTGGTGGGCATGGTCAATATATCGAAAAAGTCATTATTAATGCCGCTTGCCGGATAGAGTTCAAGATACGAGAGCAGGGTGTAGATACTGCGATTCGCGGGAAATCAGTCGCTTTTGATGTTCATAGTGGCAAATGTTATTCCACTGATATTCAGCAGCGCTATTTGCCTAAAGATTGTCAAGGACAATAAGTCTGCCGAGGTTGGAAATTAGCCTAAGCAAATTAGATTTCACCTGTATATCAAACAATCCTGCCAATATTAGATCTCTTTCATAAATCAAAAAATGATCTTCTTTTTGGTTAATATTTGCACTCCAAATTTCTTGGCATTCGTGCATAATCTGCGG